>JAFMJK010000015.1 GCA_017853515.1 Chthoniobacterales bacterium
TCTCTTTCCAACGGACACGCGAGCCGCGTGTCCCTGCCCTCAAAACCTTGTTCGATAGTCCGGATCCTTTTCTGGTTTGGTATAACCGGCCGGCGCATCAAAGCGTCGAGAGTATCCGGTTGAACGTGGCGCTGGGACGCATGGCGGCCGAGGCCTTGGCCTCATCCGGCCGGTAGTATCCCCCGATGTCGGCCGGCTTGCCCTGCACCGCGGCGAGTTCGGCCGCGATGGTTTTCTCCTGGGCGGTCAATTCTCCCGCGACCGGCGAGAAGAGCGCCTTCAGTTCCGCGTCCCCGTTCTGTGCGGCGAGGGCTTGGGCCCAATAAAGCGCGAGATAAAAATGGCTGCCGCGGTTGTCGAGCGTGCCGAGTTTTCGCCCCGGGCTTTTGTCGTTCTCGAGAAATTTCCCGGTGGCTGCATCCAGCGTCTCGGCCAGAACCTTGGCCTTCTTGTTGCCGGTTGTTTCGGCGAGGTGCTCGAGCGAGGCGGCGAGGGCGAAAAATTCGCCGAGCGAATCCCAGCGCAGGTAGTTCTCCGCGGTGAACTGCTGCACGTGCTTGGGGGCGGATCCGCCCGCGCCCGTCTCGAACAAACCGCCGCCGTTCATCAGCGGAACGATGGAGAGCATCTTCGCGCTGGTGCCGACTTCGAGGATGGGAAAGAGATCGGTGAGGTAGTCGCGCAGGACATTGCCGGTCACGGAGATGGTGTCTTCGCCTTTGGCGATGCGATCGAGACTGAACCGGCACGCATCGGCCGGCGGCATGATGCGGATATCGAGCCCCGCCGTGTCGTGTTCCTTGAGATATGGCCCGACCTTCGCGATGAGCTGCGCGTCGTGGGCGCGCTTCTCGTCGAGCCAGAAGACAGCCGGTGCGCCGGTGGCCCGCGCGCGTTTCACGGCGAGTTTCACCCAATCGCGGATGGGTGCATCCTTCGTCTGGCAGGCGCGCCAGATGTCGCCTTTTTCCACGCGGTGCTCGGTCAGGACTTTGCCCTCCGCATCGACGATGCGCACGATTCCGTCCGACGGGATTTCGAACGTCTTGTTGTGCGACCCGTATTCCTCGGCCGCCTGCGCCATGAGCCCGACATTCGGAACGGAACCCATGGTGGTCGGATCGAGCGCGCCGTGCTTCTGGCAAAACTCGATCACGGCCTGGTAAACCGGGGCGTAGGAGCTGTCCGGAATGACGGCAAGCGTGTCCTGGGTTTTGCCCTCCGCGTTCCACATTTTGCCGCCCTCGCGGATCATCGCGGGCATCGAGGCGTCGACGATGACGTCGCTGGGGACGTGCAGGTTGGTGATGCCCTTGTCCGAATTGACCATGGCCAGCGGGGGACGGGAAGCGATGGCCGCGCGCAGGTCGGCTTCGAGCGCGGCCCTCTCCGCGGCGGGAAGTTTTTCCATCTTGGCCGCCAGATCGCCGAGGCCGTTGTTGAAGTCGACGCCGAGTGCTTCGAGTGAGGCCCGGTTTTTCGCGATGAAGCCGTCGAGGAAAGTTTCCACCGCGTGGCCGAAGAGGATGGGATCGGACACCTTCATCATGGTGGCCTTGAGGTGCAGGGAGAAAAGAAGACCGAGATCGGCTGCCGCGGCAATCTGCTTTTCCAGAAACGCGATGAGCGCCTTCTTGCCCATGAAGGTGGCGTCGACGACTTCGCCGGCCTGAAGCTTGATGCCGTCCTTGAGCACGACCGGCGCCCCGCCGGACGCGGGGCCGAGTTCGATGCGGACGGTTGTCGCCGCCGGAACGGTCACCGATTGCTCGTTGGAGAAAAAGTCGTCCGCGTCCATGGTGGCCACGCGTGTCTTCGAGTCCGCGGCCCACGCGCCCATCTTGTGCGGGTGCTTGCGCGCGTAGTCTTTCACCGCTTTGGGCGCGCGCCGGTCGGAATTTCCCTCGCGCAGCACGGGATTCACCGCGCTGCCTTTCACTTTGTCATAGCGCTCCTTGGCGTCCTTCTCCGCGTCGTTGCCCGGATGCTCGGGATAGTCCGGCAGGGCGAAACCCTGTTTTTGCAATTCGGCGATGGCGGCTTTGAGCTGCGGGATCGATGCGCTGATGTTGGGCAACTTGATGATGTTGGCCTCGGGTCGGAGCGAGAGGGCGCCCAGTTCGGCCAGCGCATCGGGCATTTTCCGGCCCGCGGGCAGGCGGTCGGCGAAAGCCGCGAGGATGCGGCCGGCGAGCGAGATGTCGCGCAGTTCGACGGCGATTCCGGCGTGTTTGGCGAACGCCCCGACAACGGGCAGGAAAGAATAGGTCGCGAGAAGCGGAGCTTCGTCGGTCTTGGTGTAGATGATGGTCGGCTGGGACGGCATAAATAGCCTGCCATTAAAGCGCGCCGGGCGGTGCGGTCAAAGCAAAGGAGGTTGGCGCACCACGGCGCTCAACGCCGGTCCAGGGGATTCTCCCATTGCAGGCCGGGGAAACGCGCGAAGTCGGCATCGTTGCTGAAAAGAGTGGCGCGGTGCTCGATGGCGTGGACGGCAAGCGAGGCATCCGACGCCAAGGCGCCCGAAACGCCGGCGCGGTCCATCAAGTCGATGACCTTGGCGGCATGCTCTTCGCGCGGCAGCAGAACGCGGACGCCCGGATGCGCCAGCCAATCCAGCACGACCCGCTTGACGGCCGGCAACGGCACGGTGGCGGATCCAAGTTTCGGGTGGGTTGCGATGCGGACGAATCCCAAGATCACTTCGTTGGGCAGGCCGATGATTTCGTCCCCCGCCAGTTTCGACTCCCACCACTCGCGGGCCGGATCGTGCTGTTTGGCGAAGGGATTATACGCGTAAAGCAGGATGTTGAGGTCGGGCAGAATCACCGCGCCAACTCCCTCAAGGTATCCTCATCATCAAGCGCATCGGCCAGCCGGTTCATATTCCGGTCGGCTATTTCCGCCGGAAAAGGCGCGGTGAAGAGCGGTGCGACCCGGTGCGCTGCGCCGGGCGGGACAGCCCGCGGAGCGAGGAGCGCGCGGCGGATGGAAACGTTGAGCACTTCTTTGAAAGAATGACCCGTTCTCCGGGCTTCCTCTTTGAGGAGCAACTCGGTGTCGGCATCTATGGTAACGGTTGTCCGCACTTGGTCATCATGACAGCTGCGATCATGCTGTCAAGACAGCATCGTTGGAATGTGCCGCTCAGACCGAGGGGGCGGAGGGATCGAGTCGGCGCAGGTAACCGACCGAGAAAATTCCCGTGTTGTGACCATCCGCCCATTTGGGCTGCCACCCGTAGCCCCCGACCATTTCGTAGGAGGCCAAATCGAAGCTGGCCGGGGTGTGCTTCACCTCGGGCTTGTCGCCGCGACCGAGCACATCGGGTTCGCCGTTGCAGACGGCACAGGGGCAGGCCTCGCGCACCTTTTGCAGGGGCAGATAAGACTCGTGCCCGTCGTTCCAAACAATGGCCAGCTCCTTCCCGATGACTTGCAGGTTGGTGATTTGTGCGCTCATGGGGAAAGGCGGAAGGAAGAATGCACAACGAGGAATTCCGGAACGCCGGAATGCCCGCGACTTTCGCGTTTTGCCTTGTTCATTTTTCGTTGTTTGACGGCCTCGCGCCGAAGATGGACGAACCGACGCGCACGAGGGTGGCGCCTTCCTCGACGGCCGGTTCAAAGTCGCCGCTCATCCCCATGGACAATTCGGGCAGGGGATGCCCGTGGGC
Organism: Chthoniobacterales bacterium; assembly: GCA_017853515.1. Classification (GTDB taxonomy): domain Bacteria; phylum Verrucomicrobiota; class Verrucomicrobiia; order Chthoniobacterales; family JACTMZ01; genus JACTMZ01. The sequence goes on from JAFMJK010000015.1 coordinate 3,677, forward strand.
GGATTGGAGTTCATCGCGCAACTCTCGCAGCGCGCGGAAGACGGGTCGCGCGTCTTCCGGGTTGTCGCTGTAGGGCGCCATGGTCATGAGGCCGCGGATGCACAGGTGCGGGAGTCTGCCCAAGGCGGGGAACTCCGCGCGCAGTTGGTCGGGAGTGAAGCCGTGCTTGGTTTCCTCGCCGGAGACGTTCACTTCCAGAAGGCCTTCCACCTTCTTGCCCGTTTCCCCCGCGATGCGGTTCATGGCCTCGGCCAGCGCGGTGCTGTCGATGCTGTGGAAAAAGGAGAAAAGCGGGAGAGCCTGGCGGACTTTGTTTTTCTGCAGGTGTCCGATGAAATGCCATTCCAGACCGGGCGGGCAGGCGGGGATTTTGTCGCGAGCTTCCTGCACGCGGCTCTCGCCAAAGACGGTCTGGCCGGTCGCTGCCGCGTCCACGACCGCTCCGGCCGGATGCGTTTTCGAGACGGCGACAAGGCGGACGGCGGACGGATCGCGTCCCGCGCGGCGCGCCGAGGCGGATATTTTGTCGCGGATGGCCGAGAGATGGGCGGCGATGTTGTCCATTAGTTTTGCTTATGCACCCGGCGTGTGTCATTAATCCCGCTCATAGTCGCAATGCAGCTGCTTCTTTTCAAAGTATTCAGCGATCTGGCCGAAACCTCCAGTTTTTCGCAGGCCGCGCGACTCAACTCGGTGACGCAGAGCGCGGTGAGCCAGCAGATCAAGGCCTTGGAGCAACGTTTCGGCTCCCGTCTCATCGAGCGCGGCAAAAGGAATTTTTCGCTCACCCCGGAAGGCCTGGTGTTTCTCGGCGCGGCCCGGGAAATACTTTCCGTCGTGGGGGATCTCGACGCGCGCCTCGGCGAGATGCGCGAAACAGTGGCCGGGGATCTGCGGTTGGCCGCGGTGCTCAGCGTCGGTTTGCACGAACTCCCTGCCTACACGCGGCAGTTCATGCGGCAGCATCCGCAGGTCAAAATCCACACGGATTACCTGCGTTCGTCCGAAGTTTACACCGCTGTCTTGTCGGGAAAAGCCGATGCGGGCTTCGTTGCTTATCCGGTGGCGAGGCGCGGTCTTGCCTGCGAGGTCATCTGGCGCGACCGGTTGGTCGTGGTGTGCAGTCCTTCGCACCGTCTTGCGCGCCGGGCGCGCGTGGCGTTGTCCGATTTGTCGGGGGAAAAATTCATCGCTTTTGCCACGGACCAACCGACGCGCAAGGCTCTGGACCGCGCGCTGCGCGCCGCGCGCGTCTCCATTCGTCCGCAGATGGAGTTCGACAACGTCGAGACGGTGAAGCGCACGGTGGAAATCGGCGACGCGGTCTCCATTCTGCCCCAGGCAACCTTGGCCAACGAGCAGCGCGCCGGCTCTCTTGTCCCGATCGGCATCACGGGAGCGGACATCTGGCGACCGGTCGGGGTGATCACGCGGCGCAACCGCACCGGCTCGCCGGCCCTGCTCGAATTCTTGGAATTGCTGCGGGCCGGACAAATGCCGGGCAAGCTTGCCAAACGCTGAATCTTGGCCGATTTATTCCGCTCTTTCGTGCGCCGGTTCATGAAAATCCTCACTCCTGTGCTCTGCGTTGCCGCCCTCAGCGTGGCCGCCTGCGCCCAGGAAAAATCGGATGTCGCGCTCCTGCGGTCCGGGGCGGGTTCCACCGCCGGCCTGCACCCGCAGTCGCAACCGGCCGAGGGCCAACTGCCGGCGCCTCGTGCCCCGCGCGTTCCCGCGCAATACAACGAGGTTCCCATGTCGCGCCCGATCGTCGCGCTGACCTTCGACGACGGCCCGCATCCCGAGTTGACCCCGCAGTTGCTCGACATCCTCCGCCAGAACGGCGTGCGCGCGACCTTCTATGTCATCGGGCGCAATGTCGCGGCGTATCCTGAAATCGCGCGGCGCATCGTCTCCGAGGGCCATGAGATCGCCAACCACACCTACAATCATCCTGCGCTCACCTCGGTCGGCGCAGCCGGCCTGCAGAGGGAATTGACCAGCACCACGCAGATCATCGAGCAGACCACCGGCCGGCGTCCGACGAACATGCGTCCCCCCTACGGCGCGATCAACGACCGCGTGCGCGCGGCCATCCTCCGCGACCACGGTCTCGACGTCATCATGTGGTCCTGCGACCCGCTCGACTGGAAGCGCCCCGGCGCACAGGTCGTGCGGCAGCGTCTGGTCGACGGAGCGAAGCCCGGCGGCATTCTTCTCGCGCATGACATTCACCCGGGAACGATCGAGGCGGTGCCGGGTGTGATCCAGGACTTGAAGGCCAAAGGCTACGGTTTTGCCACGGTCAGCCAGTTGCTCGCCCTGCGGGAGACCAAGCCCGCGCAACCGGCACAACTCTCCGCGCCCGCCGCAGCAGGAGAGCAGAGCGCGGTCCAATAAGTCAGGCGAACCAGGCGGCACCCGCGGCGAGGGCGGCGGTTGCGCCGAGCACGAGGAGGACGGGTCGGCGCATGGAGGCACTGCCCAGTGCCGCGGCCATGCCGGCCTTGAGCAAGGCATTCGCCATGGCGGCAACGAGGAGAGCACGGGTGCCTTCGCTGGCCGCGAGATGGCCCGCATTCTGAAGTTGGGCGAGAGAGAGCGAGATGGCATCGAGGTCGGTCAGCCCCGCAAAAAAGCTCGCGACATAAAGCCCGGTCCCGCCGAAGACGTCCTGCGCCCACCGCACGAGGAGGACGATCAGCGCGTAGAGGATGGCGAACTGGATGGCCACGCGCAGGTTCAGGGGATTGTGCGCCTCCGCCGGTCGCGCGGGTCCGGCTGTCTCCCCGCCGCGAAAGTGGCGCCAACTCCATGCGGCAAAGACCAGCGCAGGCACGGCCATGAGCGCCAGCCACGGCGCGGAGGAGGCAAGAAGCGTCGGACTGACCGTGCCGACGAGGACGGCGACGCGCCCGAGCATGACGGTGCAGGCCAGGATCACGGCCAGCGCGCAGACGTATCCGACCCCGGGCCGGTCTTTGCTTTCGCGGCTCATGGCCAGCGTCGTTGCCGTGCTCGAAGCCAGGCCGCCGAGCAATCCGGTCATGGCCAAGCCGCGATTCTCGCCGAAAATCCGCACCGCAACGTATCCGGCGAAACCCAGACCCGAGACGAGCACGACCATGAGCCAGATGTTGAACGGGTTGAATGCGCCGTAGGGTCCGTAGGGCTTGTCCGGCACCAGCGGAAGGACAATGCCGGTGACGGCGGCGAATTGGAGAGCCTCATAGACATCGGTGCTGGTGAATTTTCGCGACATTTTGTGCAGCCAGTCTTTCGACGCGAGCAGCACGACGAGCAAAACAGCCACGACCACGGAAGTTTTCACTTCGCCGTAGGCAACGAGGCCGCCGAGCAGATAGGTGGCGAGGCTGACTCCTGCGGTGGTCAATCCGATGTCGCGGTCGCGGACGGCGCGACGGTAAAGGAAGAGCGAAACGAGCAGAACCATGCCGACGAAACCGGCGAGGAAGATTCCCGGTTGGTGCCCCCGGTCGATCCACGCACACAAAGTGCCCAGCGCGGCCCACACGGCGAAAGTTCTCGCCCCGGCGACGGTTTCCGTTTTCGGGTGGGTGCGCTGACCGCTCCATTGCCGCTCCAAGCCGAGCAGCGCGCCGAGCGACGCGCTGACCAGCAAAGCCTTGAGCAGCTCCGGCATGGCCGCAGTCTACATGCGGCGGGACAAAAAACTCAAACGCCCGCGTCGACCGGCAAACGCGCGCGGCTTGGCGGCCGCGTGGGGGCGGGGGCGTTTCCCTGCGGCATGTTCCCGCCATCGTCGCCGCCTTCGCGCTCGTGCGGATCGAACAAATGGTCCCAGGCGATGAAGATCGATTTGGAGTGGCGCGCGAAAAGGATGTTGAAGACAACGACGGGAACGACAACCGCCGCGATGAGGTTCCATACCGGCCACTCGTAGAACCATTCGAAGACAAGATAGAGAAAGAGGCCGAGCAGCGCGGCCACGCCGTAGTTGATGGCCCAGACGGAGAGCAAAAAATATCCCGGCTCGCGGTCGTAGGCGTAGCCGCAGCGCGGACAACCGTCGAGCGGGGTGAACCAATCGCTGAGGCTCCGGGTGCGGGAGAGCGGGGGAAAGATCGGCGTGCTCCCGCAGACCGGACAACGCAAACGCATGGCCCGTGTGAAATAATCGCGGGCTTTGGGCCAGGTGATTTCCCCGGTCATACCGTGTCTTTACGCCCGGCGGGCGCCGGGGTCAAAGCCGCGCGCGGTTTCAGGCGGCGCGGCGCGAGACGTGCTGCACGAAGCCGGCCATGCGTTCCATGGCGATTTTGATCTGCTCGAGCGAGGTGGCGTAACTGCAGCGCACGAATCCCTCGCCGTCCTTGCCGAAAGCGGTCCCGGGGACCACGGCCACCTTGTGCTCCTCGAGAAGGCGCAGGGAAAATTCGCGGCTGGTCAGGCCGGTCGGGCGGATATCCACGAACACGTAGAACGCGCCGCGGGGCAGGGGGCAGGGAAGGCCCATGTCGTTGAGGGCTGACACGATGAAGTTGCGGCGGAGTTCGTATTTCTCGCGCATGTGCGCCACCGCGGCGTCGCCGTGATCGAGCGCCTCGATGGCGGCATCCTGCGTCATGGTCGGCGCACAGAGGATGGCGTATTGGTGAATCTTCATCATCGCCTCGATGAGCGGTGCGGGGGCGCAGGCGTAGCCGATGCGGAATCCGGTCATGGCCCAGCCCTTGCTCAATCCGTGCAGAAAAACCGTGCGCTCCCGCATCCCGGGGAGGGTGGCAATGGACACATGCTCGGCGCCGTCATAGGTCAGCTCCGCATAGATTTCGTCCGAGAGCACGATGAGGTCGTGCTTCACGCACAATTCGGCGATCGGCTCGAGCGCCTTGCGCGGCATCGTGGCACCTGTGGGGTTGGTCGGGAAATTGAGGAGGAGGATTTTCGACTTCGGCGTGATGCGCTTCTCCAGTTCGTCGGCGCGCAGTTGGAAATTGTCCTTCTCGTGCACCGGCACGGACACCGCCTTGCCGTGGGCCAGGGTGACGCTCGGGTTGTAGCTCACGTAGCACGGCTCGTGGTAGAGCACCTCGTCGCCCGGATTGAGCAGCGCGCGCAGGGCGATGTCGATCGCCTCGGAGACACCGACCGAGACCAGCACCTCGGACGGCGCGTGGTATTGCACGTGGAACTTGCGCGCCACGTAGTTGGCGATCGCTTCGCGCAGTTTGGGCAGTCCGAGATTCGAGGTGTAGCCGGTCCGGCCTTTCTCGAGGGAAAAGAGCGCCGCCTCGCGGATATGCCAGGGAGTGACGAAGTCCGGTTCGCCGATGCCGAGCGAGATGACGTCGTGCATCGACTGCACGATCTCGAAGAAGTCCCGGATACCCGAGCGAGGGATGTCGCGCACGTGCGCGGCAATTTTATCGTTCATGGCCGGCGGAGGTTACGGGCTGACCGCGAGGCGGTCTTCCGCCGTCTCGGCGGTGAGAAGGGCGCCATTTTCCTTGTAGGTCTTCAGGCGGAAAAGCGTGGCGGTGGAAATGACCGACTCGATCGTGCTGAGCTTTTCCGAGACGAAGCTGGCCACTTCGCGCAGGCTGGTGCCCTGCACGACCACGAGCAGGTCGTAGCCGCCGCTGATCAGGTAGCAGCTGACCACCTGGTCGAATTTGGCGATGCGCTCGGCGATGCGGTCGAACCCGCCGCCGCGCTCCGGGGTGATGCGGACCTCGATAAAGGCGGTGACGGTGTTTTTGTCGAACCGCTCGCGGTCGACAATGGCCTGGTAACCACGGATGACCCCGTTTTGTTCCAACTCGGCGATGCGGCGACCGACCTCGTCGACAGAGAGGTTCAATTGGCGCGCGAGGTCCTCGCGGGACACAGTGGAGTCCTGTTGCAGGAGTCGGAGCAGGGTTTCCATAAAATCAGCCCCCGAGTATGGGCGCATGCCGCCCGACTGGCAAGATGCGGGGCTTGCCAAAGCCTTCTTCCAACCGATATTTTCCCATCTTCCAGCGCCGAAGTAGCTCAGTTGGTAGAGCAGCGCATTCGTAATGCGCGGGTCAGGGGTTCGAGTCCCCTCTTCGGCTCCACTTTTCTTACTGGTCCTCGGCGCGGCGGAACTTGGTGCTCAGCCAAAGGCTGAAAATGAAGATGACGAGAAGGAGCACACCGAGGGCGGCGCCGAAGGGTTGGTTGCGCGCTTTGGTGAATTGGTTCTGGATGACCTCGCCGATCGTGGGATTGGTGCCGCCGCCCATCAGTGTGGTGATGGCGAACATGGCGATGGCGGGAACGAAGACGAGCAGGATGCCGGCGGCGATGCCGGGTTGGGTGAGGGGAAGCACGATCTGGCCGAAGACGCGTGCGGGGCGCGCGCCGAGATCGTAGGCCGCCTCGATGAGCGAGTTGTCGAGCTTCTCCACGCTGGTGTAGATGGGCAGGATCATGAAGGGCAGGAAGTTGTAGACCAGGCCCAGCACCACGGCGAAAGGCGTGTAAAGAAATCCGATCGGTTCGGAGACGATACGCATGCTCGTCAGCGCGGCGTTGAGCAGGCCTTCCTGCGAGAGGATGGAAATCCACGCGTAGGTGCGGACGAGAAAACTCGTCCAGAACGGGATCATGACGAGCATGATGAGCAGTCCGCGCACCCGTTCGCTCGAGCGCCCGATGAAGTAAGCCACCGGATACCCGAGCAGCAGGCAGATCACCGTGGTGAGGAAGGCATACCAAACCGAGATCCCGAGGATCTTCAGCCACATCCAGTCGAAGGCCCGGACGTAATTCTCCGTGCTGAAGGTGAAGATGACGCGGCCGAGGCTGTCCCGTTCGCAGAAGCTGATGACCACCAGCATGAGCGTCGGGACAACGACGAAGAGCAGCAACCACCCGAGCATGGGGGTGAGGAACAACCACGGGCCCCATCCGGCCCGCCGCTGATGCGACGGACCGGGGGCCAATGTTGCCGCTGCGGCCGTGACCGCCACTTTACTGGACCTTGAGCGAGGTGATCAGTTCGTCCACTTTGGAGCCCTGCGCGCCGACATCTTTGAAGAGCAATGCCTTGGTGATATCGAGCCCGGGCGGATAGCTCGCGGGATTGTTGCGCTCCGCGTCGGAGAGCAGTTTGCGCGCCTCGGCGTTCGGGCTGTAGTAGGGGAATTCATCCAGGATCATTTTGCCGATGTCGGGACGGAGGATGAAGTTGATGAATTCCTCGGCCATCTCCTTGTTCTTGGCGGTCTTGGGGATGGCGAGGCTGTCGATGAACATGTGGAAGCCCTCGGCCGGCAGGACCCACTGGAACTTCGGATTCTGATTGAAAAGAATGGCTCCTTCGCCGCTCCAGATCACGCCGATGTCGACATCGCCGTTGCTCAGCGAGGTTTTCGGACTGTCGGAGTCGAAGACTTTGATCTTCGACATCCAGTCCTGCAGGAGCGGTTTGATTTTTTCCAGGTTTTCGTCGGTCACGTCGTTGATCGGCAGGCCGGAGGCGGTCATGGCCCAGCTGACGAGTTCGCGCGAGTCGTCGAGCGTGACGATGCGGCCCGCGTTGTTCGCGGTGAAGACGTCGCTGTAACCGACGACCGGACCCGGAATGGTTTCGGCGTTGTAGGTGATGCCGACGAAACCGGACAGCCAAGGCACGGAGTATTTGTTGCCCGGATCGAAGGGCATCTCGCGGAACTCCGGGGCGAGGTTCTTGAGGTTCGGGATCTTCGCGTGGTCGAGGGGTTGCAGGTAGTTGTCTTTGATCAGAGCCTCCACGGTGTATTCGCTGGGCTGGATGAGGTCGTAATTGCCGCCTCCCGCGAAGAGTTTTTGCGTCATCTCTTCGTTGGACGAGTAAGTCTCCATGGCGACCTTGATGCCGGTCTCCTCGGTGAACTTGTCGAGAACCGCCTGCGGGACGTATTCCGTCCAAACAAACAGGTTGAGTGTGTCGTCTTTTTTCCCGCAACCGGCCAGAAGCATGGCTCCGGCGATGGCCGCGGACAGCAGTGTGGTGTGTTTTTTCATGTGGATTTGTTTCGACTGAAAACCTGGCTCGCGATGACGAGGAGTGCGGTGGCGCCGATGAAGAGCGTGCTCAGGGCGTTGAGTTGCGGGTTCAGGCCGACGCGCACCATGCCGTAGACCTTGAGCGGCAACGTCTGGGAGTCGGCGCCGCTGGTGAAGACAGTCACGATGTATTCGTCGAACGACAGCGTGAAGGCCATGAGCGCCCCGGCGATGATCGCGGGCATCAAATAAGGCACGATGACGAGCCAGAAAGCCTTGAGGGGCGTGGCGCCGAGATCCAGGGCCGCTTCCTCCAGCGCGGGGTCGATTCCCTGCAGGCGCGCCTGCACCCCGACCAGCACGAAGGGAAAGCAGAATGTGGTGTGCGCGATGATCAGCGTGGTGTAGCCGAGCGGCAGGCCCAAGTTGACGAAAAGGACGAGCAGGCTCACGCCCATGAGAACTTCGGGCATGACCATGGGGATGAAAATGAGCAAGCCGAGTGTCTGCTGGGCGGGGAAACGGTAGCGGTAGAGCAACCACGCCGCCGAGGTGCCGATGACGACGGACAGCACGGTCGTGACGCAAGCCACGATGAGGCTGTTTTGGAAGGCGCGGATGAGGACCTCATTCTGCAGCAGCAGGCCATACCACTTGGTGGTGAAGCCGACCCACTGCAGGTTGAGTTTGGAGTCGTTGAACGAGTAAAAGACGAGCAGGAGAATCGGAATGTAGAGGAAGGCGAAAACGCCCGCCGTCCAAGTGCCGAAGAAAACGCGCTGGATGGCTGGGCCCCGGGGGAGCCACCACCGCCGTGCGGGTAGCACCGGCGCGAATTCGTTGCTCGAAGTCACACGTTTTCAATGGGTCCGTCGGCGGACGCTGGCGAGCACAAAATTGCGGGGCGAAGACCTACGCCGCGCCGGTCTGTCGCCCGCAGGCGCGGACCGTGTTGGCCATGAGCATGGCGATGGTCATCGGTCCGACCCCGCCCGGCACGGGGGTGATGGCGCGGCACTTCGGCGCGACGGCGTCGAAGTCGACATCGCCGACCAGTCGGTAGCCGCGCGGCGACGCAGGGTCTTCGACCCGGTTGATGCCGACATCGATGACCACCGCGCCTTCGCGAATGTGCCCGGCACCGAGAAAGTGCGGACGCCCGATCGCGGCGATGACGATGTCGGCCTCACGCGTCACCGCGGCGAGATCCCTGGTGCGGGAATGCGCCACGGTGACCGTGGCATCGGCGCCTTTGGCCATGAGCAGCAGGGCCATCGGTTTGCCCACGATAAGGCTGCGGCCGACGACCACGGCGCGCGCGCCGGCCGTTGCGATGTCGTGCGCGCGGAGAAGTTCCATACACCCGAGCGGCGTGCAGGGAACGAGAGCCGCCGGGTCTTCCATGGCGAGTGCGGCCACGTTGAGCGGATGAAAGCCGTCCACGTCCTTGCGCGGGTCGATCGCTTTGACGATCGCGGACTCGTCGATCTGCGGCGGCGGCGGGGATTGGACGAGAATGCCGTGGATGGCAGGATCGGCGTTGAGTTCGGCCACGACGTCGAGCAAGCGGTCCTGCGCGGTGTCGGCCGGCAGTTCGATCTTGCGAGAGTGCATCCCCAGCTCGCGGCAGGTTCTGTCCTTCGATCGAACGTAAGCCTGCGAAGCGGGATTCTCGCCGACCAGGACGACGGCAAGGCCCGGAGTGATGCCCCGCGCGCGCAGGCCGGCGATGCGTTGCGCGGTCTCCGCGAGGCAGCGCGCAGCGGTTTCTTTTCCGTCGATGATCAGCGGCATGTCATGAGTTTAATCCGCGCCCGCGCGCAACAAAGTCTCGATTTTGCGGCGCTCCGCCTCGAATTCGGCTTCGCCGAGTTCGGCGGGAACGGTCACAGCCGGCGCCAGCGTGACATCGATGCGGCTGAACGGCTTCGGGATGCAGAAGCCGTCCCACGTATTCAGGCGCCAGTGTCTTCCGAACCGCGCGTGGATGGGAATGATCGGGATGCGCGCCCGCTGCGCGAGGTAAATCATGCCGGGGCCGAGTTCGTAGCGCGGCCCGCGCGGACCGTCGGGCGTGATGGCGATGTCGTGGCCCTGCTCCACTTTTTCGATCAGCTCGCGCATGGCGGTGGCCCCCCTCCTGGAACTCGATCCGCGCACCGATCCCATACCGAGCCGCCCGGCCAGCGCCCCGAGCCACATGCCGTCCTTGCTCGCGCTGGTCAGAACGAGCACGCCCTTGCGGTCGCGGGGGTAAACCCGCAAAAAGGCGGCGGTGATGGCCAGGATGCGGTTGTGCCAGAAAGCGTAGATGACCGGCTGGCCCGGCGGCGGAACCAAGTGGCGCGCCTGGTCGTCGAGGCGCACGCGCAAAGTGCCAAAAAGCACGCGCAGCAAAGACGCGCCGGCCCAAGCGGCGGCTTGCTGGGTTGCATCGGGTCTGACCGGCGCGTGTTTCACCCCATGAGGGTGGCAAACCGGGTGCATCGCGCCAAGCGCCCAGTCCGGCGTTGATTTTGGCCGCCATCCGAAGATATTTCTACCTGCCCATGGAACCCCCGGAGAAACAGAGCCTGCTCGACAGGCTGATCGACAAGTTCAACAACTCGAGGTTCTTCACCATCTCGTTTGTTCTGCACGTTCTCCTGATCGCCATTTTCGGCGGGACCGTGCTCTTCGAGGCCATGCAGGAGCCGCCGGATTTCGAGGGCGGCGAGGGTGGATTCGTGGCCGCGGGCGAGGAGGTGTCCGCGCCGCCCCCATCCCAGACGCAGCCGCAGGAAACGACATTCACGGTCACCACGCCCGCCGTGCAGAACACCACCGTGGCGGCCATCACCACCACGGGCCAAAACCCGCTCAACTTCTCGATGGACGCCATCATCACGCCATCGGCCATGGTCAAGCCGAGCGCGCCGACCGCGGCGGCGCCCGCCGCGCCCACGGGTGGCAGCATGGCGGGAATGACCGGCGCGGTGGCCAGCGACATCCGCAATTTCACCGGCGGGTGGGGCAAAGGCAGCGGCAGCGGCACGGGCACGCGGCAAAGGGAATTCGAGTTCACTGCGTTCATCGCCAAATACAACAACGGAAATTGGGATTCCGTCTTCCGCGTGCAGGACGGCCTGCCCGTCGGGGCGCTGCCCAATTTGCTCGAATTCATGAGCAAGGAGTCGCGCGACAAGATCAAGACCAACTACAAGCTCGTCGAGCCCATCCCATTGGACAGCGACAAAATTTTCGCGACCAAGCCCCCCTTCATTTTTTTCACCGGTTCGCGCGATTTCACCCTCACGGACAAAGAGGTGTCCAACCTGCAGAAATACGTCCGGTTGGGCGGCGCGATCTGGGGCGACAGCTCGGTGCCGGGCAAGGGATCGCCTTTCGATATCGCCTTCCGCCGCGAGATGCGGCGCGTCATACCCGACAAGGACAAAGGCTTCGAGGAACTCGACGTGAACGACCCGATGTTCCGGCGCTCGCCCTATTTTCCCGAAATCAAGAAGCAACCGCCCGGCCTCAATTATTATGCCGAAAAAGTTTATGTCATGCGCTACTTCGGCGAGATCGCCATCATCTACACGGCCAACGACTACGGCGACATGTGGCAGTTCGGCATCAAGCAAAAGGGTCCGCGCGAATGGGAATTGAACAACGACGTGAACGAGCGCCACGAGCGCGTCGCCCTCGACTGGGATCTCTACCTCAATAACGGCCTCTATATCCACAACGTCGACCCGCGCCCGCCGATCGAGGGGCTGCTCGATACCTACAAATTCGGCACCAACATGATCATCCACCTGCTCACGCGCTGGGAGGACAAGTTGCGCACCGCCCCGCGCCTGTAAAGTTCAGGTCCCGAAAATCCGGTCTCCCGCGTCGCCCAGGCCGGGCGTGATGTAGCCCCGCGCGTCGAGCGCCTCGTCGAGAGCCGCGCCGAAAATCGGCATATCGGGTTGCGCGGCCCGCAATCTCTCCACACCCGGACGCGAGGCCACAATGCACGCGCAGGTCATCCGCGGAATTCCCTCCTTTTTCAGCTTCTCCGCAGCCGCGGCGAGACTGTTGCCCGTGGCCAGCATCGGGTCGAGCAGCAGCACGTGCGCGCCGGCCGCCCCGGGCGGCAGCCGGAAGTAATAGCTCACCGGTTCGAGCGTCTCCTCGTTGCGGAACATGCCGATATGCCCCACGGCGGCCGACGGGAAAATGCGCAGGATGCCGTCGGCCATGGCCAACCCGGCGCGCAGCACCGGCACGAGCACCAGCGGACGCACCGGTCGCGCGCCCCGCGCCGGCGCGAGGGGAGTTTCCACGCGGCAAGATTCGACTTCGAAATCACGCAGGGCCTCGTAGGCGACCAGTTGCGACAATTCCTGGAGCAGTCGCCGGAATTCCGGCGCCGGCGTGTTCTTGTCGCGCAACGCGGTGACTTTGAGATCGGCGATCGGATGCCGCACGAGGTGGAAACCATTGATGGGTTGCTCGGTCACGGGCGGCCATCATGCCCGCGTCAACAGAGGCTGGTCAACCTGCGGCTCAAGCCGGGTTTGCCGCTGGGGGTTCCGCCCTGCTAGTATCCGAATCGGCGCAACGGCCCCGCTGCCGCGCCCGCTCATGCACGCAGATCAAGCCACCACACCGCGCCCTCGGGGCTTCTCCGCCCACTGGAGGCCTTACGCCGAACTTCTTTCCTACCTCAAGCCTTACCGCGGGCGGTTTTTCTTCGGCGTGTCCATGGGCGTGCTCTACGCGCTGCTCAACGGCTCCATTCCGCTCATCGTGAAATATGTCGGTGACTCGGTTTTTCCCGGCGGGGCCGACCAGGAAGCCATCCGCAAGGCCGCCATGTCCGGGATGGGGGCCAAGGTGGACGCCGTCGTGCTGGCCTGCCTGCTCGTGCCGCTCGTCATGATCCTGCGGGGCTTTTTCTCGTTCATGAATTCCTACCAGATGTCATGGGTCAGCTTGCGTGTCCTCACCGACATCCGGAGCAAACTTTTCGCCAGCATCGTCGGGCAGAGCATGGAATTTTTCGACCGCGCGAGGGCGGGCAAGCTGATGTCGCGGGTCATGAACGACACGCAGGTCGCACAGAGCACGCTCTCGCAACTCAGCGTCAGCCTGTTCAAGCAGCCGGTTGCTCTCGTCGCCGGCGTGGTCGCCGTCATGCTGATCGACTGGAAATTCAGCATCATCACGCTCGTCCTCTTCCCGGTCTGCATCGTGCCGGTGGCGCTTTTCGGCCGCAAGGTGCGCAAAGCGGGGGAAGCCGAGGAGCAACTCGCCGGCGAGATGAATGTCATCCTGCAGGAAACCTTCGCCGGCATCCGGCTCATCAAGTCCTACGCCGAGGAGAAGTTGATGATCAGCATGTTCAATCGCGCGGCGAAACGGCAGTTCCGCAATTCATTGCGCGTCCGCAAGAGCACGGAAATCACTTCGCCGCTCGTCGAGATCGTGGCCGCGGCGGGCGTCGGTCTCGCGCTCTTCTATGTTTACGCGGCGGAGCTCAGCGCGGCCAAATTCCTCGCCCTCATGGCGGGCATCTTTCTGCTCTACGAGCCGATCAAATCGCTCAGCCGTATCCACATGCAGCTGCAGAAATGCCTCTCGGCCACGACGAACATTTTCGAGTTGATGCGCCAGCCCCCCGCGATCGTCGACGCTCCCGGCGCGCGCGAACTGGAAAAATGCCGCGGCGAGATCGTTTACGAGGATGTCGAATTTTCCTACGGCCCCCAGGCCCCGGCCCTGCGCGGTGTCAGCCTGCGCATCGAACCGGGCCAGCGCGTCGCCTTGGTCGGATCGAGCGGATCGGGCAAAAGCACCATGCTCTCGCTCGCCCTGCGCTTCTACGATCCGCAAAGGGGCTCGGTCAGCCTCGACGGACACGACCTCCGCGGACTGCGGATCGAATCGGTGCGCAAACATGTGGGCATCGTCACGCAGGATACCTTTCTTTTTCACGACACGATCTACAACAACATCCTCTTCGGGAGACAGGACGCGACCAAGGAAGAGGTCGAGGAAGCGGCGCGGCAGGCCTACGCGCATGATTTTATCCTGGCCCAGCCGCTGGGCTACGATTCCGTGGTGGGGGACAAAGGTTGCATGCTCTCGGGCGGGCAGCAGCAGCGCCTGTCCATTGCGCGCGCCCTGCTCAAAAATGCACCCGTTCTTCTCCTCGATGAAGCGACGTCCGCGCTCGATTCGGAAAGCGAGCGCATGATCCAGTCCGCGCTGGAGAAACTTTCCGCCGGGAAGACCGTCGTGGCCATTGCCCACCGGCTCTCCACCGTGCTGACCGCCGACCGCATCGTCGTGATGAGCGAGGGACGCATCGCTGCGGTCGGCACGCACGGAGAATTGCTGCAATCTTCGCCCGCTTACCGTACGCTTTACGAAATGCAATTCCACCACATTCCCGATGCCGCGGAGGCCGTGACGGCGTGAAGATCCGGCGCGCCCTTCTCTCCGTCTCCGACAAAACCGGCCTCGTCGAACTGGCGCGCGGCCTCGCCGCGCACGGCGTCGAACTGCTTTCCACCGGGGGCACTGCGGCCGCTTTGCGGGAGGCGGGACTGACCGTGAAAGATGTCTCCGAGCACACGGGGTTTCCCGAGATGCTCGATGGCCGCGTCAAGACGCTGCACCCCTTAATCCACGGCGGACTGCTCTTCCGCCGCGATCTGCCGGAACACGTCACGCAGGCCGGATCGCACGGCATCGCGCCGATCGATCTCGTCGTGGTGAACCTGTATCCGTTCGAGCAGACCGTGGCGCGCTCGGGCGTGACCCGCGAGGAAGCGATCGAGAACATCGACATCGGCGGGCCGTCCATGTTGCGCAGCGCGGCCAAGAACCATGCCGCTGTCACGGTGGTGTGCCATCCGGGCGATTACGGCGCGGTTCTGGAGGAAATGAATGCCAACGACGGCGCCACCACGTTGCCGACCCGCGAGCGGCTGGCCGGCAAAGTGTTCGCCCTCACCGCGCGCTACGACGGGGCCATCGCCGCTTACCTGGGCGGCGCAAAAGGCGGTTCATTCGAGCGTTCCGAGCCGCTGGCCATGAACTTGCGCTACGGGGAAAATCCCCACCAGAGCGCCGAACTTTACGGGGACCTGTCGTCCCATCTCGAGCAACTGCACGGCAAAGAACTTTCCTGCAACAACCTGCTCGATATCACCGCGGCGGTGGACCTCATCGGCGAATTCGACGAGCCGACCGTGGCCATCCTCAAGCACACCAATCCCTGCGGGGTGGGGAGCGATGCCTCTTTGATCGGGGCGTGGGACAAAGCTTTCGCCACCGATCGCCAGGCGCCTTTCGGCGGGATCATCATCTGCAACCGCCCGCTCGACGAACCTCTCGCCGCGGCCATTGCGGAAATTTTCAGCGAAGTGATCATTGCGCCGGACTTCTCCGCCGCCTCGCTCGAAATCCTGCGCAAAAAGAAAAACCTGCGCCTCATGCGCCTCAAGGGCGCGCCGAAGCCGGCCCCGCGCGATGTTCGCTCGGTCCTCGGCGGCCTCCTCGTGCAGGACCACGATACCGCCTCCGAAAAAATCGCCGACGGCCAAGTCGCGACCAATCGTGCGCCGACCGCGGAAGAACTTCGCGCGCTCGAATTCGGTTGGAAAGTGGTCAAGCACGTCAAATCCAACGCCATTGTTTTCGCCGGCCCCGACCGCACCCTCGGCATCGGAGCAGGCCAGATGTCGCGCGTCGATTCGGTCCGCATCGCCGTGTGGAAAGCGGGCGAGGCCGGGCTCTCCCTGGCCGGCAGCGCGGTGGCCAGCGATGCCTTTTTCCCTTTCCCCGACGGTCTCGTCTCCGCGGCCGAGGCCGGGGCGACCGCCGCCATCCAGCCCGGCGGTTCGGTGCGCGACGCCGACGTCGTTGCCGCGGCCAACCAACGTGGCATGGCGATGGTCTTCACCGGAAAACGCCACTTCC
>JAFMJK010000173.1 GCA_017853515.1 Chthoniobacterales bacterium
CGGACGATCAAAGTCACCGGATTGTGTGTCCCCTCGGCCACGCCGAGATGTTTCGCCACCAGGGCAACGAGGATCACGCTCCATAGTCCGCGCGATCCGTAGACCACGTTCACTCCGGTGGCGTCGCCGTAGATTCCGATCGCCGCGGCCACCGTGGTGGTTTGCAGCGCGAGCAGTGTGATGCCGATCGTCCCCCAGCGCCACGCCCCCGGCCGGGCGTGCGCCGCGTCGCCCCGCGGCAACCGCGGCATGAGCGTCGGCACCGAGACCAAGGCGACGAGTCCGAACATCACGGGCATGAAAAGCGTGAACCCGGCCCGTGGCGCCCCGACCTGCACCAAAATGTCCGCCGCGGCGAAGGAGAACGCGGCGAGCAAAGACCAACCGAGCGTGACCAGGGGCCGTGAGGCATGCCGCGCGCGCGGACCGCTGTTGAGCAGAATCATCCCGGCCATGGTCAGCCCGACTGCCAACCACAAATCGGGATCGGGCCGCGACCCCGGCACACTCAGGCTGAGCAGGGCGACGAAGACGACTTTGGACGCCAGTGCCGGCGTGGCGATCGAGACATCACCGCCGCCCAGCGCGCGGAAGGTGGCGATTTGTCCGCCGAAAAAAAGCGCCCCCGCGCCGATGGCCCAGGCCAGGTGCCCGGGCGACCACGCCTCGCGGTAAACCAAGAGCATGGGCAGGAAGATCAAACCCAAGGCCACATTGCTGAAAAACGTTACAGCCCAGATGTTTGCCCCGCGCGACATGGCCAGCTTGAGGAACAGCGCGGCCACGGCGTAGACCACGGCGCTGACCAAAGGCAAAAGGAGGGGCAGGCGCAGGCTCAATTCTCCCGACAGAGTAAACCGGGTCTCCCTCGGGGGCCAGTCCCGTCCATTGTCACGGAATTGTCACCGTAGGCCCCTCCTTGGGGCTTCCCCGGGTGCCGCCTGCCGGGCAAGCTTTCCGCCGTCCTATGCGCATCATCCCCTCCGTTGTCGCCGCCGCGCTCACCGCGGCGGTTTCCGTCCAAGCCCAGCAACTCTCCGGAGCCGGCGCGACTTTCCCCGCACCGCTCTATCAGCGCTGGAGCGTGGAATACAACAAACAGGTCCCGGCCATCCAAGTGAACTACCAGTCCGTCGGCAGCGGCGCCGGCGTGAAAAATTTCCTCCAAGGCGTGGTCGATTTCGGTGCGAGCGATGCGGCCATGACCGATGCCGAGATCGCCAAATCGCCCCGCGGCGCCGTCATGATCCCGGCCACCGCGGGCAGCGTCGTGCTCGCCTACAATCTTCCCGACATCAAAAACCTGCGCCTCTCCCGCGCGGCGCTCGTCGGGATTTTCCTCGGCAAAATCACCAAGTGGAACGACCCGGCCATCGTCGAGTGCAACCCGGGCACGCCGCTCCCGCCCACGGCGATCAATGTGGCCTTCCGCTCGGACGGCAGCGGCACCACCTTCGTCTTCACGCAGCACCTCGCCGCGATCAGTCCCGAATTCGACGAAGAGGTCGGCGCCGACAAATCGGTCGTCTTCCCCGTCGGCATCGGCGGCAAGGGCAACGAGGGCGTCACCGCGCTGGTCAAACAGACGCCGGGCACCATCGGCTATGTCGAATTCGGCTATGCCGAGCAGAACGGACTTTCCTGCGCCGCGATCGAGAACAAATCCGGGCAGTTCGTCGCCCCCACGGCCGAAAGCGGTGCCGCCGCGCTCGCCTCGGTCGAATTGCCGGAAAATTTGCGCGCCTGGCCGGTCGATCCCGCCGCACCCGGGGCCTACCCGATCACCACGTTCACCTGGCTGCTGCTTTACAAAAAGTATGACGACGCGGCCAAGCTCAAGGCGCTCAAGGATTTCGTGACCTACGGGCTGACCGAAGGACAATCCCTCGCCACGCAACTCGGTTACATCCCGCTGCCCGAAGCCGTGGTGGCCAAGGCCAACGCCGCGCTCGGCACGGTCGAGTAAAACTTCTCCCGCCTCCCGATGGCCGTGCCCGCTGCTGCAGCGAATGATCCGATCAGCGCCCCCGTGCGCACCGGTCCGGATTATTTCCTCTGGCTCTGCCGCGCGGCTTCGCTTGCCGCCATCTTCGTGCTCGGATGGATCTTCTGGGAAATTTTCCAGGAAGCCCTACCCGCCTTGGAAGAATTCGGCGCAAGTTTCCTTTCCGGTGCCAGCTGGCAACCGAACCGCGACCGCTACGGCGTGTTGCCTTTCCTCGTCGGCACCGTGGCCACCGCGCTCATCGCGCTGCTCATCGCGCTGCCGCCCGGATTGGCCATCGCCATTTTTCTCAGCGAGGATTTTCTTCCCTTGCCCGCGCGGCAATTTGTCCGCTTCGTCGTCGAGTTGCTCGCCGCCATCCCCAGCGTGGTCTACGGCCTGTGGGGCATCTTTGTTGTCATACCGATCATCCAGCAGGTCGGGACATGGTGCGCGGAACGTTTCCCCGATGTCCCGTTCCTCGCCGGGCCGGCCTACGGAAATTCGCTGCTCACCGCGAGCGTCGTCCTTGCGCTCATGATTTTGCCGACCATCACCGCGATTTCGCGCAGCTCGCTTGTCGCCGTGCCGCGCACCCTGCGCGAAGGCGCCTATGCCCTCGGCGCCACGCGATGGGAAACCATCTTCGGCGTCATCCTGCCGACCGCCGCGCCCGGCGTGGTGGCCGCGACCATTCTCGCGCTCGGCCGCGCCATGGGCGAAACGATGGCCGTGGCCATGCTCATCGGAAACAGTTCGCGCCTCTCTTGGTCGCTCTTCGCGCCGTCCGGCACGCTGGCCAGCCTGCTGGCCAACCAATTCGGCGAGGCCGAAGGCATGCAGGTCGCCGCGCTGATGTATGCCGCGCTCGTCCTCGTCGCGCTGACCCTCGCGGTCAATTTCGCCGGAGAGGCCGTCCTGCGTTACACCGAAAAACGAACCGCCGGCATCCGCTGACCATGGACAATCCCATTTCCCACGCCGGTGATTTCTTCGGGGACAATTCTCCCGAGTCGACCAAGATGCTCGGGCGTTCGCTCTTCGACCGCACGCTCACCGCGCTGTGCATCGGTCTCTCCTTCCTCGCCCTCGTTCCGCTCGGATCGATCCTCTATCTCGTCGCGAAAAACGGCCTGCCGCTCCTCGACTGGTCGGTCTTCACGCAATTGCCGCCCGCCGCGGGCATGACCGGCGGCGGATTCGGCAATGCCGTGGTCGGCACGTTGACCATGGTGGGCCTGGCCCTCGCGCTCTCCGCGCCGCCCGCCGTGCTCGCCGCGGTTTACATTTGCGAATACCACCCGAAGAGCCGCCTTTCCGACGGCGTGCGTTTCACCGCCAAGCTGCTCACCGGCGTGCCGTCCATCATCTGCGGCGTCTTCGCCTTCGCCGCCGTCGTGCTGGCCACCGGGAAATTTTCCGCCTTCGCCGGCGCCGTCGCGCTCGCCGTTCTCATGCTGCCGACCATTCTGCTCACTTCCGAACAGGCCCTCCTCGGCGTGCAAAAAGCCTACCGCGAAGCCTCCTACGGGCTCGGTGCCACACGCTTCCAGACCATCTTCCGCGTCGTGCTGCCGGACGCCATGCCGGCCATCATGACCGGCATCATGCTCGCCGTGGCCCGCGCCGCGGGGGAGACCGCGCCCCTCGTGTTCACCGCGCTCTTCAGCCAGTTCTGGATGGGATCGCTCATGGAGCCCACCGCCTCCCTTTCCGTGCTCATTTACAACTTTTCCACCATGCCCTTCGAGCATCAGGTGAAAATGGCTTGGACGGCGTCGCTCGTGCTGGTTTTCCTAGTGACGGCGACCAACGTGACCGCCCAACTCGTTTTCAGCAAAAAGCACTGACCCATGCCCGACGCGACCGCCACTTGCGCCCCCCCAGCCGCCGCTTCGTCGCCCGTGGCCGAAGCGCCCGCGCGTCGCACCATCATTTCCGTGCGCGACTTCAACTTCTTCTACGGGAAAAAACAGGCGCTCAAGGGCATCAATCTCGACATTCCCGAGCGTCAGGTCACCGCGTTCATCGGACCCTCCGGTTGCGGCAAGACCACCCTGCTGCGCAACTTCAACCGCATGAACGAGTTGATCGACGGCGTCAGCCACACCGGCGACATCACCATGGCCGGACGCAGCCTGTGGGATCCGTCGCTCGAGGTCATTGCCTTGCGCCGCCTCGTCGGCATGGTCTTCCAAAAGTCGAATCCCTTCGCCAAATCGATCTACGAAAACGTGGTCTACAGCCTGCGCATTTCCGGTGTGCGCGATCGGGCCACCCTCGACGAGACGGCGGAACGCAGCCTGCGCGGCGCCGCTCTGTGGGACGAGGTGAAGGATCGCCTGCACGAAAGCGCGCTCGGGCTTTCCGGCGGACAAATGCAGCGCCTGTGCATCGCCCGCGCCATCGCCAACCGTCCGAAAGTGCTCCTCATGGACGAACCCTGCTCCGCCCTCGATCCCATCGCCACGGCCCGCGTCGAGCAATTGATCAGCGAACTGAAGAAGGAATACACCATCGTCATCGTCACCCACAACATGCAGCAGGCCACCCGCTGCTCGGACTACTGCGGTTTCTTCTATCTCGGTCTCTTGGTCGAATTCGACAGCACCCAGCAGATCTTCACCAAGCCGCTGTCCAAACGCACCGAGGACTACATCACCGGACGCTTTGGTTGATCGCGGG
>JAFMJK010000174.1 GCA_017853515.1 Chthoniobacterales bacterium
GATGAACTCGGTGTAGACGGTGAGTTGCTGTCCGGTGGCCGAACGCCCGAGAAGATTGAGCAGCACGGCGAGATCGGCATCGGACGGCACGACCTTCTCGATCCCGACGAGCGCGATGTGGATCTTCGCAGGGGCCAGGCAGAAGCGCGAGTTGCCCTCGTTGGTCACCAGCACGAGACGTCCGGTGTCGGCGGTGACGAAATTCGCTCCGGTGATCCCCGCACCCGCTTCGAGATATTTCGCGCGCATGAACTTCCGCGCACGGCGCGTGATGGTCTCCGGATCGTCGTTGTAATCCCCCAACCCCTCGCGCTCGAAACTGCGGGCGATGTCGCCGCGGGTTTTGTGGATGATCGGACGGACGATATGACTCGGATGGTCGCCGTCGATTTGCACGATGTATTCACCCAGGTCGCTCTCGACGGACTCGATGCCGTGGTTGGCGAGGTAGTCGTTGAGGTGGATTTCCTCGGTGACCATGCTCTTCGATTTGACCACCTTGGTGATGCCGGCCGATTGCAGGATTTCCGCGACCGTGCGGCAGGCGTCCTCCGCAGTGACCGCGTAGTGAACTTCGGCACCGCGGGCAGTCAGGCTTTCCTCGGCTTGCGCCAAGTAGGTATCCAGATGCTCGAGGGTATGCTGCCGGATGGATCCGGCCAACTTGCGCAGCGAGTCGGAATCGGTGAAATCGTCCCCGAGGAGTTGGTAACGCTTTTCCGTGGTCGTCGCCGTGCTTTGGTGCACGGCTTTTTGCACGGTCGGCGGAAGTTCCGCCACGTAGGTGTCAATGAGTTGCTTGGCCATGGCGATGGTGCAGGGCGTCCCGCAGAATTTGCACGAAGTGGAGCGTCTTGATGGGACGGTGCTCGCGTTCGGCGAGACCGGCAAGGTGCATAAGGCAGCTCATGTCGCCGGACACGAGGTAGTCGGGATCGACGGCCTCGACATGCTCGAGCTTCAGGTCGCCCATGGCGGTGGAGACATTGGGGAAACTGACAGAGAACGTGCCGCCGAACCCGCAGCATTGTTCGGCTTCGCCGAAGGGCAGGATGCGCAGGCCTTTGATCGACTGGAGCAGTTGCGTGACAGCGGGACCGCTCGCCGTGCCGCGGGTATGGCAAGCGCGGTGGAAAGCGACGCGGGCGTGGAATTCCCCGGGCCACTCTTTGATCCCGAGGCCGTTGACCAGAAAGTCGCCCAGTTCCCAGGTGCGCCCGCCGACTTGCTCGATGGCGGCGCGGTCTTTCTCGCCCTCGAACTCGAGGGTCGCACCATGGAACATCATGGCCGCGCATGATCCCGAGGGGACGATGATCGGTTCGTCGCCGGCGAAGACTTTGGCCGTGTGACGCATGACCGTGCGGGCGGCGGGCCATTGGCCGCAGTTGAAGGCCGGCTGCCCGCAACACGTTTGGTTCTCGGGAAAGACCACCTCGCAACCGGCGTGCTCGAGCACTTCCACGGTGGCCTTGGCCACGTCGTCAAAGAACGCGTCGCACAGACACGTGGCCATGAGTTGCACGCGTTTGCTCTTCGGTCGGGCGGATAGATTGATCATTATTGGTCGCCGCAGAGTTTTTCGAAGCGCGCAGCTTTGCCATCCCACACCGCAGTGTCGCGCGGGGTGAATTCGCCGATTTCGAAGGAACCGCGGATGAGCGCCCGGCCCTCGGCCAAAGAAGCGAGGTCGCCGCAAGCGATCATTTGCGCGACCACATTGCCCAGCGCGGTCGCCTCGGACGGTCCAGCCAGCACGCGCAGGCCCGACGCGTCGGCGGTCATCTGGTTGAGCAACGCATTGCGCGAACCTCCGCCGACGACATGCAGCGTGTCGGGGAAATCCGGCATCCATTCCTTCATGCGGCGCAAAAGCACGCGGTATTTCAGGGCGAGACTTTCGAAGATGACGCGCGTCAATCCGGCGCGGCCCGAAGGAACGGTTTGACCCGTTTTGGCCAACCACGCCGAAAGCGCTGCCGGCATGTCGCACGGACGGGAAAACTCGGGTGCATCGGGATCGACAAAAGAATCGGTCGTCGTGCCGGCGGCCTTGTTGACGATGGACTCGTATTCCAGTTTCTCGCCGTCGAGTTCCCAGTTGCGTTTGCATTCCTGCAGCAGCCACATGCCGGCGACATTTTTCAGGAAACGCGTCGTGCCGAAGAGCCCCTGCTCATTGGAAAATTTCGCCGCAGCCGTGGCGTCGGTCACCAGCGGACCGTCGAGTTCTCGTCCGAGCAACGACCACGTTCCGGAACTGAGGAAAAGCGGGTTCTTCGCGACCGAGGGCACCCCTGCCACAGCCGAGGCGGTGTCATGGCTGCCGCACCGGACGACTTTGATTTGCGTGGCGCCGCCGTCTTCCCCGCGCAGTGTGCCGGCCACCGTGCAAGGCTCGCTGATCGGCCCGAGGATGCCGCGCGGAATACCGAGTTTGTCGGCCAACTCCAGGTCCCACTCGGCCTTGCCCGCTTTGAGCAATCCGGACGTGCTGGCGATGGTGCGTTCCACGGACGGCTCGCCGCCCAGCCAATGCGTCAGCAAGTCGGGCACGAACGCGATGCGCGCCGCTGCCGTCGCCGCTCCGCCGCCTCCGCGCGTTTCGGCGAAGAGCTGGTAGATCGTGTTGAAGAACATCGGCTGGATACCGGTGCGCGCGTAGAGTTCGCGGGACGGCAGGACCGCGGAAACCGCATCGATCATTCCGTCGGTGCGCGCGTCGCGATACATGTAAGGAAGCCCGAGAAGCCGCGCACGGGCGTCCAGCAGACCGTAATCCACACCCCAGGTGTCGACCGAGACCGACACCACCGCGCTCCCGTGCTCCGCCACGGCCTTGGCGATGCCCGCACGGATGTCGGAATAGATGCGCAAAAGATCCCAATGCCAACCGTCGGGCAGGAGCACGCCGCCCGTGCGGAAGCGCGCCATTTCTTCCAGCGTGATCTTGCCGCCGTCGAACACGGCAGCCATGACCCGTCCGCTGTCGGCCCCCAAATCCACCGCGAGGTAAACACGTTTTGTCATAAATCAGCCTTTCCCTGCAACATGCACGCGCAAGCCCTGCGCGGTGACCGCCTCGGAAACTTGGGGCGCGAGCACCCGGTCCGTGATCCACACGTCGATATCGCCCGGACGGGCGAAAAAGTAACTCGAAGCGAGCCCGATCTTCGAAGCGTCGGCCAGCAGGACGACTTCGTCGGAACGCTCCATGACGACGTGCTTGAGCCGCGCATGCACCTCAGCCGCATCGCTCATGCCGCGCTCGGGATCGATGCCGCGGCAGGACAGGAAGGCCGCGTCGATGTGGTAGATCTCGAGAGATTTCTCCGAGGCCCAGCCGCCGGTAGAGAGCGAGGTCGCCCGCAGGGCACCTCCCAGCAGGACGCAATCGATCTCGCTTTTCTCGGCAAGCGCCGTGGCGATCTGCAGCCCGTTGGTGATGACCGTCAGCGGCTGGTCAGGCAGGGCGCTGGCCAATTGGAGCACCGTGGTGCTCGCGTCGAAGTACACGGTCTGGCCGGGTTGGATGCGGTCGGCGGCAGCAGCGGCGATCGCCTTTTTGGCCCCGATGTTCTGCCGCGCCCTGTCTTGGACACTGACCTCCCGGCGATTCAGTTCGAGACGAACCGCCCCCCCATGAGAGCGCATCAGCATGCCCTCGGTGGCGAGCTTTTCGAAGTCCCGGCGCACCGTCTCCTCGGTAACACCCAGGGCTTGGGCGACTTGGGAGGTGCGTATACTGCCTTGGCTATTGACCCTCTCGAGGAGCCAACGGTGACGTTCTACGGCGAGCATGGCAGATTAAAGGCGGAACCAGCGGGGAAGTGAAAGATATTCTTGCCCGAGATTATTCTCAAACAAGCAAAAAAACACTTGCGCAAATACAAACACAGACCTAACAAATCTTTGCGTCAGTAGTTATTTAAACCCACAAAAACCCAACAGCAAACCGCACTGAGATTTCCGCCAATGCAAATGGCAACTTCCCAATCCGCCTCCCGTAAACACGCCAAACTTTGCCTGCCCCCCGAGGAAATCCCGCACCGCGTGCGGGACATCGCGATGATGCGGGGCTTGGGCTACTCGTTCCGGGAAATCGCCCAGCAACTCAACGTCACCCCGCAGGCCGTCTCCTTAATGCTCTCGCGCCACCGCCGCGCGCTGAAATCGCTCAACGGCGCCATGGAGCTCTGCCACCTCTCGGCCCGCGCCGTCAATGCGCTCGGTCGTCATGGGGTTTCGACGCGCGAGGAGGCCCGCGCGAATGATGTTCTGCATCGCCTGCGCGGCGAGCGCAACTGCGGGCGCAAGACGCTCGACGAAATCGAGCGCTGGATGTCAGAAGGGGTGCAAGGCGAAGTTCGGCAGCTCGAAGGAGCTTGCTGAAGTCGCCTCCGGCGCTTTCTATCACAAGTCTTCCATCCCCGCCCGTGTCCGCCCCTTCACGCCAAGCCGTCGAGTCTCTCGTTCGGGAAATTTTGCTGCAACAGGTCGCGGCCAAGCCGGACACCGTGGCTGGCGCGGCACCGACCCTGACGGTCAGCAGCTCCGCGCGCCACATGCACATCTCGCCGGAAAACCTCGGGGTGCTCTTCGGCCCCGGCGCCGAACTGACCGTGCACAAATGGCTCTACCAG
>JAFMJK010000175.1 GCA_017853515.1 Chthoniobacterales bacterium
CGCCGACCTGGCGGGCGAGCAGGATGTGCTCGCGGGTCTGCGGCATCGGGCCGTCCGCGGCGCTGACGACGAGGATGGCGCCGTCCATCTGGGCCGCGCCGGTGATCATGTTTTTGATGTAGTCGGCGTGGCCGGGGCAATCGACGTGCGCGTAGTGGCGCTTGTCGCTCTCGTATTCCACGTGCGCGGTGTTGATCGTGATGCCGCGCTCTTTTTCCTCGGGGGCCGCGTCGATGTCCGCGTAGCCGCGGGCCTGCGCCTTGCCGCCCTTGGCGAGCACGGTGGTGATCGCCGCGGTGAGGGTTGTTTTGCCGTGGTCCACGTGACCGATCGTGCCGATGTTCACGTGGGGTTTGTCGCGTTTGAACGTATCCTTAGCCATAGTGCTTGGTGTGTTTGGTTGGTTTGAGTGTTGCGAATTTTGCGCCGCGCGCGGCTGGAGCCCATGACCGGGATTGAACCGGTGACCTCGTCCTTACCAAGGACGTGCTCTACCAACTGAGCTACATGGGCAAACTCCGCAAAGTGTTTTAGGGTTGATGTTTCGGTATTATCGCGGCGTCAAAAAAGGCGAAACAGCCCGGGGCCGTCTCCCGCGGTTTTTCGCGGATTTACGACCTGCGGACTGCGCGACTTTTTCGCAGCGTCCGGCCTTTATGCCCCTGAAGCCGCCCTGTGTCAAAGGAGTTTTTCACAGATCCGGTCCGCGCCGCCCGCCGTTCCACCCGGCTCCCCCGGTCCGGGTGACTGGAGACAGGCCTTCCCGATCCCGTCAGGGCTGGGGATTGGCTTTGATGTAGGCGGAGAACCAGCGACCGGTGGGCTCGAGATTGCGGGCTTTGGTCTCGCGGTCGAAAGAGAAAAGGCCGAATTGCCCGTGCCAGCCCTCTTTCCACTCGTAGTTGTCGACGAGAGTCCACGGGAAATACCCGCGCACGTCGACGCCTTCGGCCATGGCCCGGCGCATCTGGGCGATGTGTTCGCGCAGGTAGCGGATGCGCTTCTGCTCGCTCTGCGTGCCGAGGCCGTTCTCCGTGATGACGATCGGCTTGCCGTAGCGCTTGTTGACCTCGGTGAGCACATTGTAGAGCCCCTCGGGCACGATCTCCCAGCCGAGCTGCGTGTAGTCGGAGGACATCTCGCCGTGCCCGCGATTGAGGAAACGCAGGATGCTGGCCTCCTGCGCGTAGTAGTAATTCACGCCGATGATGTCCATCGAGTCCGCCACCATGTCGAGGTGGTCGAAGTTCTGGCGCTGCACGACATTGTAGACCAAAGCGGTCGGGTCCCCGAGCCGGCTGCGCCGCCAATCGGGAATCGAGTAGATACCCATGACGATGGCGCCCGGGCGTTCGGTCCGGATGATTTCCGCCGCGTCGCGGAACATCCCGGCCGCGGACCGCATGGCGCGTTTGTAGCCGAAGGGATCGAGCAGCAGTCCGGGCGGCCAGTGGCCGGCGATCCAGCCGAGGTTGAGCGCGCCGTTCGGCTCGTTCTGAGGGACGTAGATGCGCACGTAGGGCTTCATCGCGCGGACCACCCGCGTCACGTGCGCGCGCCAGGCTTCCGGCGCGTCGGGGTGGACAAAATTGACATGGCGCTTGTCATGTTTGTCATAGAGCCAGTCCGGGAACGTGAAATGCCAGAGGGTGACCACCGGTTCGATGCCCGCGGCGCGCAGTTGGCGCGCCATGTCGACATAACGGGCAAGCGCCTTCTCGTTGATCACGCCGGGCTTCGGCTCGATGCGGGCCCACTCCACGCCGAAGCGGAAGTGCGAGACGCCGAGTTGCCGCAGGGCTTTGAGATCGAGATCGAAGCGCGTCCACGAAAAGACCGCTTTGTCCCCGCGCGCGGGGGCTTTGCCCTCCTCGGCAAAAACGTCCCAATCGGTGCGGAAATTCAGCGGATCATCCGGGGCCATGCCGCGATCCTCGTTCTGGAAACTCGCCGTCGAGGTGCCCCACCAGAATTTTTCCTTGGGCAGCGGTTTGAGCACGGCGGCATTCGCGGGCGGGCGGTATTGCCCGGGAGGAGTGACGCAACCGGTCAACGCAGCGAGCGCCATGGCGAGAAAAAGGCGGAGTCCTTGCACCATGTTGCGCAGGTTATTAGCGTTACTGCATGTTGGCAACACGCCTCGCCATCGCTCTTGCCTGCCTGTCAACAACCGCGCAAGCCGTCCTGCGCGGCGAGGAAAGCCCGGACCAAGTCCGCCTGAACGACGGCACGGAATTGCGCGGGCTCATCCTGCAAAACACGCCGGACATGGTCGTGCTCGAAACCGCCCAAGGCGAGGCCCGCATTCCCAAGGAATTTATCCGGCGCATCGACGACGCCCCGAACGGCGAGGCGATTTTCGCGGACATTGTCGACAACGGCGGGCTGCCCTCCTGGCGCTCGTTGGTCCATGATCTGCGCACGCACGACAGCGTCCGCGCCTTCGAGCAGATCCCGCCGACGGCGATCGACAAAGGCCTGCTGCGCAACATTCCCTACCTCAGCTTCCGCGCGAACGGGCGGGCGGAACTCAACGTCTACGGCGATCCCGAAAATCCCGTGGCTCTCGAGTTCGGCATCTACGGCGAGGGCAGACCCGACAGCAGAACCCGCCAAGTTTTCCGCGAGTTCATCGCCGGCCACCTCGGCGACAAGAACCAAATCCGCGCCCTTTACAGCCTCGGGCCGGAAAAACGCGACGCTCGCGCCGGCAAACTCGCGTTCCGCCTTATCCGCCCCGGCGATCCGGACAGCCACGGCGCGACGTGGCTCGTTGTCTACCGCCCGGATGCCATCGGACGCGCGCGCCTTCCCGACGAGAGATACGCGGCACTGACCCGGCCCTTCGACGAGGTGAACAACCCCGGCGGCAGCTTGCGGGCCGACAAGTCGAAGAAAAACAGCCAATGGCTGCAGGAAACGATGGAAGCACTGACCGGCAGAGCGCCCGAAGTGCGCGGATTCTACCGGGACAAAAAAGGCGTCTTCCGCGTGCTGACCAGTGACTCCTAGCGCGCTGCGTCCGCGCGACTAGACCGCGACCAACTCCTGCACGCGGCGGATCGCCACGGCGAAACCGTTTGTTTCGTCCACATCGATGCAGACCCCGCAAATTTGGACGGCACCGGTCGCCACGGGCAACGCCGTCGGCATGCCGGTGAGGAAACGACGGAGGATGGATTCCTTGGTCCGGCCAAGGATCGATTCGGCCGCCCCGCACATCCCGGCGTCGCAGAGAAACGCCGTCCCGCCGGGAAAGATCTGCTCGTCGGCCGTCTGGACGTGCGTGTGCGTGCCGACCACCGCGGAGACTTTGCCGTCGAGATAGCGTCCCAAGGCAATCTTCTCGCTCGTCGTCTCGGCGTGGGCATCGACGAAAATGACTTTCGTCGCGGCGCGCATCTTCTCCACTTCCCCGGCCACGCTGTGGAAAGGATTCTCCAGCGGCGGGTTCATGAAGGTCAGCCCGCGCACATTGATGACGCCAACCGGACCCTTCGAGGTTTCCAGCACGACCGATCCCGACCCCGGCGTTCCCGCCGGATAATTGCAAGGCCGCAACAAACGCGGCTCGGTCTCGATGTAGGCCGGCAAATCTTTCTGGTCCCAGACGTGGTCCCCGGTCGTGATGACCGTCGCTCCGGCGCGGAGCAACTCGATGCACTGCTTCCCGCTGATCCCCCGCCCGCCCGCCGCGTTCTCGCCGTTGACGATGGTAAAATCCACCGCCAACTCCTCTTGCAACCCCTTCAGTCTCTGGGCCAGCGCCTTGCGCCCCGGCTCCCCGACCACATCACCCAAAAAAAGTATCCGGATCATTTCGAGCCGACGATTCAACCACGGATTTCACCGATGTCACTGATGGAAAGCGCCGCACGCTCGCGCGCCGAAGGCGAATCCTCCGGTTCGAAAGGACGAAACACCTGCGCGGGTCAAAACAGGCAGCGGGAACATTATTGCCTCCGGCTGATTCCAGCCCCGGCAAGAACACATCCTACAGGCCTTGCATCCGCCTCTGGAGCACCCGCTCATGCCTTGCCGCATGAATCAAAGCGATGACCACAACAGTCCTTGTCTCCTCTTCGACTGAGTAGACGATCTTGTAGGGAAATTTTTCCGGATAGCGCCAACGGATATTCCGGCGGGGATGTTTTTGGCCAGTGATCGGGATTGACCGCCAAATCAGCCCACACCTCCAGCACCTCACCGGCGAACCTCGTCCCGAGTCCCTCCAGCTTTTGCTCATACCAATCTCCCGCCTCCTCCAAGTCGGCATAAAACTCGGGGAGAACGACAACCTTCCAATTCACGAGGAAAATCTCGCTCGAATCCTCTCCGCCATGGTCTCCGCCGCCACCGCCCTTGCCGGGTCTGCTTGGTAAGCCGCCAACCGCTGCTCCACGAGCGCCAGTTCCGAGCCCGACAACCCTTCATCATCCAGTTGCAAAACATTCCTCAAAAGTTCCTGCCGTTCCGCCACGGTGAAACGCGGCAACTCTTCCATCACCTCGGCGAAACTCATGCCCTCAACCTACCATTTCCCGGGTCAAAATCGATTTTTTTTCTCCAGTCGCATTCTCCGCGCGCCCCTCTTCGTTTCCTTCGTTGGCTTCTGTGCAAATCCCTTCCGTCCGGCAAAG
>JAFMJK010000176.1 GCA_017853515.1 Chthoniobacterales bacterium
GCGCTCGGTCGCGATTTGGCCGGCGATGATGCGTCGTTCGTCGCACGCGAGGCCCGTGCCGGGAGCATCTCGACAACCGGCGATCGCTGGGAGGTCCGAAGCGAAGACGGGCGCACCTTTGCCGGCCGCGCGCTGATCGTCACCCCGCCACCCCCGCAGTCCGCCGCGTTGCTCGGCGCATCGGCGCCCGATGCGTCCGCCGCTCTCGCGCGGATTTCCATGGCCCCCTGCCTCGCGCTTGTCGCACGTTATGCCCGGATCGAACTTCCATGGCGAGGCATCCAGGCGCCCGAACATGCCGTTGTGTCCTGGATCGGTCACGACACCTCGAAACGTCCAGACCTCCATCCGAACGCGACCATCGTCGTCATCCACGCCGCTCCGGCGTTCAGCGCGGCAAATTTCGGCCGCAACGAAGCTGATGTCTCGACGGAACTTTTGCGGACTGCCTCGCACCTCGCATGCGCCGACTTGGAGCACCCGACGGGCTGCTTTATCCAGCGCTGGCGATACGCCCTTGGCCCGGATCGCGGCGGCCCGGCAGCGCTGCACTTCGCAGGCACCGCACCGCTCATTTTGGCGGGCGATGCCATAGCCGGCGGAAAAATCGAAGGCGCTTGGCAATCCGGCCGCGAGGCGGCGCGATTGCTCGCCGCGCTATGAGCCGGCGGCCACGCGGTAAGTGGCAAACGCCTCATCTCCCCGCGGGAAAAAGCCCTCGAGGCGCAGCGGGATGGAACGTTTGAGCAAAGAGGAGGGCGCCGGACCAAGCAAAGTCGGCGCGCCCGCGCCCCCGATGATCACCGGGGCGAAGGTCACGTGAAGGGTCCGGACAAGACCGGCTTGAACCAGGGCGCGGAACAAGTCCGCCCCGCCCTCGCAGAGCGCGGTCCGCACTCCGTAATCGCGGGCGAGGGCCTCGAGCGCATAACGCGGGTCGACGCGGTTGCCGCGCGGCTCGATGCGCACATCGGCCACGCCGTCCAACCATCGTTTGGTGGAGGCGGGCATCGACCTCGTGGTGAAGACAACGACTGGCGGCCCGCCATCACGGAAAACCCGGAGATTTTTGCGGAGCCGGCCGCTGTTGCTGAAGATGACGCGCAGCGGCTCCGCTGTTTTCCCGGCACGTATCCGTTTGGCGCGGAGACGCGCCGAAGGCAGACGCATAGGGATATCGTCCGCCTCGATCGTCCCGCGTCCGACGAGGATGGCATCCGCCCCGGCGCGCAACTCGAGCATGCGGCGCCGGTCGGCGGCAGAAGTGAAAGAAGTCGGCCCCTTGGCACGCGCGGCGATCTTGCCGTCAAGGGACAGCGCGAAATTCGCCGCGACTCGAGGCAACTTCATTCGCTGTGCTCGATCTGGTCCTCCACCCTGTCGACCTCTTTGGCCATGTCGCGGAGATTGATCGCCTCATGGGAGGACGACCGGTAGAGGAGGAACACGATGCCTCCGGCCAGACTGCCGACCGTGTTGATGAGGAAACCCGTCACGGAAATCAGCGTGGCTACGGCGGCAGACACGCCGAACGGCGCAAGCAGCGAGACGAAAAGACTCTCGCGCAAGCCGATGCCGGAGACACTGATCGGGATGGCCGTGATCACGGCGACAATCGGCAACACGGAAAAAATGTCGACCAACCCGAGTTGATCGGTGAAGGCCTTCGCCGCGCAATAGAAGGTGATGAAAAACATGGCGAACAGCGGGAACGAAACAAGGAAGGCCCAGATGGTCAGGCGCCATCCCTTGGCATACATGTGGCAGGCGGCCGAGAGTTCCACGATTCGCCCGCGCAACGGCGTCCACGCAGGCAGGTAGTGCACGAGTCCGAGGGCCGACCCGGCAAACATCACCACGATCACGACAACAGACGCGGCGAGAAGCCAGAGCAAGGTATTGAGCAGTGCCGCGCTGGCGCTCGAGTGGCTGAGCACATCGTAGCGGAAGTAAAGAAAGGCGAGACTGATGAGAATGAGCGCCATCATGCCGATGACGCGATCCATGAAAACGCTGAGCAACGCGGCGCCGCGGTTGTCCGGCGCTTCGCGCATGGTGAGAAACATCTTCACCACGTCGCCGCCGGTCGACCCGAGCATGAAAAGATTGAAGAACATGCCGATCATGAAGAGCTGCCAAGTGCGCAGCCACGTCATGTGGATCCCCTGCACGGCGAGGAGTATCTTCCACCGCACCGTGGCCAGAATCGTGCACCCGAAGAAAACCGCGACACCGACCCAAAGCCATCCCCAATTGGCCTGACGCAAGGCCTCGCCCATCTGGGTCCGCTTTTCCGGGTCGTGGAACACCCACCAGAGCAACGCGACGGTCACCGCCACTTGCAGCAGCGTGAGCAAGGTCTTCTTGTTCATGGCGAAAGGCCGGAATGGAACCAGTTTGCCGCGTTCGAGGCGACAACATTCTGGTCGCGGACCGGTCGCGCCGGGCACGCTTTTTCGGGCGCCAGCGACACCACCGAGTCCCGCTTACCACGGCCCTTGCGGTCGAGGGACGCCGACCATCAAGTTGTCAATATTTTCGGGCCTCCGGCCCCGCAATTTTTTGTTCGCCTGCGCGCTTTGCTCTCCTAAGGTCTGCCCCTCACGCATGAAAAAGACCGCGCCCATCGCCTTCGAGAAGGAAATCATCGACGAGTTGAAATTCACGCTGGCCCGGGATTCGGTCACCGCCTCCCGCCGCGAGTGGTGGATCGCCACCTCGATGGCCATCCAGCGCATCATCATCGCGCGGATGATGAAGACCCTCGCCGTGCACAACGAGGGCAACGTGCGCCGGGTCTACTATCTTTCCATGGAGTTCCTCATGGGACGTCTGTTCGTCAACAACATGATCGCCGCAGGCGTGCTGGAGGAAGTGACCGAGGCCCTGCAAAATCTCGGCCACCCGCTCGAGGAAACCCGGGATGTGGAATACGACATGGCCCTCGGCAACGGCGGCCTCGGCCGTCTCGCGGCTTGTTTCCTGGATTCGCTCGCCACGCTCGACCTCCCCGCCGTCGGCTACGGGATCCACTACGAATACGGCCTCTTCAAACAGGAGTTCCGCGACGGCTACCAGGTGGAACTTCCCGACGCGTGGATCCAATACGGCTCCCCTTGGGAAATCATCCGCCCGCAGCACAAGCAGGAAGTCCCGGTCTACGGCCACGTCGAGGTCGTCGCGGACGAAAAAGGCAAAGAGACGTCGGTCTGGGTCGGATGGCGCAAGCTCATCGGCATCCCTTATGACATTCCGATCCCGGGCTACGGCACGGAGACGGTCAACTTCCTCCGTCTCTGGGAGTCGAAAGCTCCGGAGGAGTTCGACTTCGACGCCTTCAACCGCGGCGGTTACGAGGAGGCCGTCCGCCAGAAAAACATGGCGGAGACAATCAGCAAAGTCCTCTACCCCAACGACCACACCGAGGCCGGCAAGGAACTGCGCCTTCTCCAGCAATACTTTTTCGTGGCCTGCTCGCTGCGCGACATCATCCGGCGCTTCCAGAAGGACAATTCCGACTGGGAAACCTTCCCCGACAAAGTGGCCATCCAACTCAACGACACCCACCCGGCGATCGGCATTCCCGAGTTGCAGCGTCTGCTGGTCGACGAGTTCGGCCTCCCGTGGAAAAAAGCCTGGTCCATCGTCACGCGCACCTTCGCCTACACCAACCACACCCTCCTGCCCGAGGCGTTGGAAAAATGGGGCGTCAGCCTTTTCCGCAAGGTGCTCCCGCGCCACCTGCAGATCATTTTCGAGATCAACAAGTGCTTCCTTGACGAGGTGGATAAAAAGTGGCCCGGCGACACCGACAAAAAGCGCGCGCTCTCGCTCATCGAGGAGGGCGGCGAGCAGATGGTGCGCATGGGCAACCTCAGTGTGGTGGGCAGCCACTCCGTCAACGGCGTGGCTGCGATCCACACCGAGCTCATAAAATCCAACCTCTTCCCCGATTTCCATGCTCTCTGGCCCAGGAAGATCAACAACAAAACCAACGGCATCACACCGCGCCGCTGGCTGCTGGGCTGCAACCCGCGTCTGGCCGATCTGATCACCCGCAACATCGGGAACGGATGGGAGCGCGACCTCGACCGCTTGCGCAAACTGGAACCGCTGGCCGACGAGGCCTCCTTCCGCGAGGAATTCATGGCCGTGAAACACGCCAACAAGGTCAAGCTGGCCAAGCGCATCCTCGACGAGTGCGGAGTCGAGGTCGACCCCTCCGCCATGTTCGACGTGCAGATCAAACGCCTGCACGAATACAAACGCCAACATCTCAATCTGCTCCACATCATGGCGCTTTACCGGCGACTGACCATCAATCCGGATCTCGACATCCCGCCGCGCGTTTTCATTTTCGCCGCGAAAGCCGCCCCCGGTTACGATACGGCCAAGCTCATCATCAAAGCCATCAACGCGGTGGGCTCGAGGATCAACTCCGACGAGCGGATCAAAGGCAAAATCAAGGTTGTCTTCATGCCCAACTACCGCGTCTCTCTCGCCCAGCGCATCGTTCCCGCCGCGGACCTTTCGGAGCAGATTTCGACCGCGGGCAAAGAAGCCTCTGGCACCGGCAACATGAAACTGGCCCTCAACGGCGCGGTCACCATCGGCACTCTGGACGGCGCGAACGTCGA
>JAFMJK010000177.1 GCA_017853515.1 Chthoniobacterales bacterium
CGCCTGCAGGCGCGGGTCGTCGACACGATGGGCAGCGCGTCTTCCGCTCCCGAACGCCCGGAGCGCGAAGCCCGTCCCTCCGCCACTCCCCGCAAGGCGCCGACGCAATCGCGGCAGGGCGACTACAAGATCTACCGCTTCGGCGACTGATCCGCGTCAGGTCTCGCGACCGGACTGCATCACCGCGTAGTCGTAGCTGTCGACCAGCGCCTGCCAACTCGCCTCGATGATGTTGTCCGAAACGCCGACCGTGTCCCACGTCGCGTTTCCGTCCGTCGAGGAGATGAGCACGCGCGTGCGCGCCGCCGTGCCGAGGCGGCCGTTGATGATGCGCACCTTGTAGTCGGCGAGTCGCACCGCGGAGACCGCCGGATACGAAGGCCCGAGAGCCGATCGCAGGGCTGCGTCGAGCGCGTTGACCGGACCATCGCCCCCGCCCTGTTTGTGGACCGGATCGCCGTTGATCCGGAGCTTCACGGCGGCCACGCACTTGTTCCATTCCTCGCCTGCCATACCGGAGCGGACAAAATCGCAGCGGTATTCATCCAACTCGAAAAGCGGTTTGTGCCGTCCGAGCAGGCGGCGCAACAAAAGTTCAAAGGATGCTTCGGCCGCCTCGAATTCATAGCCTTCATGCTCGAGACGTTTCACCTCCTGAAGCACGCGCGCCACCTCGGGCGAACCTTTCGCTATGGGCAGACCCCAGGCTTCGGCTTTCATCAACACATTGGTCTGGCCCGAGAGGTCGGAAATGCTGACCACGCGCTCGTTGCCGACCAAGGCGGGATCGACGTGCTCGTAAGTTCTGGCCAGCTTCTGCACCGCATGGACGTGCAGGCCGCCTTTGTGGGTGAAAGCGGCGCGGCCGACGAAAGGGGCGCGCAAATCGGGGGGCACATTGGCCAACTCGTCGATGTAGCGCGAGAGCTCGGTCAGGCGCTCCAAATCCGGAACCAAAGTCAGGCCGCGTTTCAACTGGAGCAGAGGCACCAAGGTGGTGAGGTTGCAGTTCCCCACCCGCTCGCCGTAGCCGTTCATCGTGCCTTGCACCTGCACGGCACCGGCCTCGACCGCGGCGAGCGCATTGGCCACGCCGAGCCCGCAGTCGTTGTGCGTGTGTGCACCGACCGGTCGGCCGAGAAACTCCGCCGTCTTGCGCGTCACTTCGCGGACATAATCCGGCAGACTGCCGCCGTTGGTGTCGCAGAGCACGACGAGATCGGCGCCGGCCTCGGAAGCGGCCTTCACCGTGGACAGCGAATAGTCGGGATCCTCGCGAAAACTGTCGAAGTAATGCTCGGCGTCGTAAAAGACCTCGCGCCCGTGTTTTTTCAGAAACGCGACGGTGTCGCGGATCATGGCCAGATTTTCCTCGAGGCTGACGCGGAACACCTCCTTGACGTGCAATGGCCATGTCTTGCCCACCACGGTGACCACGGGCGTTGAGGCATCGAGCAATTGGCGCACTTGGGCATCATCCTCGACTTTGACCCCGCCGCGGCGGGTCATGCCGAACGCGGCAATCTTCGCATGCTGCCAATGGCGCTTGGCCGCCTCGGCGAAGAACTCGGCGTCTTTCGGATTCGAGCCCGGCCACCCGCCCTCGATGTAGTCCATCCCGAATTCGTCGAGCCGCTCGGCCACGCGCAGTTTGTCCTGCACGCTGAACGAAATACCGGTGCCCTGCGTGCCGTCACGCAAGGTCGTGTCGTAGACCGTTACAGCTGGTTTTTCGCTCATACCCCCATGTCAGGCCAGGCGACGCCGCGCCTCAAGCCTCGGTTTGCGAATCGTTGATCGTGTCGATCAGCAGGCGCAGGGTGCCGAAGTCCGTCTTTTTCGGGGTCAGAACGATCCTGGTGAGGTCGTCCTTCTGGCCCCGGAACATGGCACCGACCGACCAAGGTTGTTGCTCCGCCTCTTCGGGCAGCACGCCGGTCTGCTCGATCGTCCCGGAGACCAGGGTGTCCCGGAATTTTTCGTTCAAGTCGGCCAGGCTGGCGGCGGTAAGAGGGCGCTTGACGCGGATGACCATCTTTTCGCGCACCCAACGGTAAGAATCGAAGACTTTGTAGAAGTGCTGGATGTGTTCGATTGCCTCTTCGCACGAATGCATGATCTTGAAGAGGTGAAAGTCGCTCTGTGAAATGAGTTTCATGCGCAGAAGGTCGTTTTTGATGAAGAACTCCCACGTCTCCCAGTAGCGTCCCTCCGCCGTGTCGAGCAGGATAAGCGGCGTGATCTTGGCCTTGCCCGTTTGCATGAGGGTGAGGCATTCGAAGCCCTCGTCCTGCGTGCCGAAGCCGCCGGGAAAGAGCACGAAGGCGTCCGTCTCTTTCACGAAGTTGACCTTGCGGGTGAAGAAATAGTTGAAGTTGATCAGCTTTTTGTCGCCGTGGATCGTCTCGTTGGCCCGCTGCTCGAAGGGCAGGCGGATGTTGAGGCCGAAGCCATTGTCGCGCCCGGCCCCCTTTTGCGCGGCGCCCATGATGCCATCGCCGCCGCCGGTGATGACCATGAAGCCGTTTTGCACGATTTTGTGGCCCAATTCTTCGGCCATCTTGAACTCGGCCGTTTCCGGCGCGAGCCGGGCCGACCCGAAAACGGCCACCTTGCGGCGGTCCGAGTAAGGCTGGAACACTTTCGAGGCGTATCGCAGCTCTTTGAGGGCGCGGACGAAAAGTTTGAGGTCCGCGACCGGTGCTTTATCCCGGCCGAGCCGGAGCGCTGTTTCAATCAACTCCTCGACCATTTCCGGGGAGTGAGCACAACCACTTTCGGCCACGAGCGCTTTTATCGCGGCCTCTTCTTTTTCTTTCATAGGAACCCGCCACTATGGGCCAGGGGCCAACCCGGCGCACGCAATAATTTAAGGCTCAAGGCACTGCGACTTGGACCTTTGCCCCGCACCCGCTTAGATTGCGGTCGCCGTGATCATCGTCATCCGCCCGCATACCCCGCCCGAGCAGGTCGAGGAAGTCATCCGCGAGGTCGCGCAACTGGGCTACACCCCCAACCCCATCCGCGGCGACTTCCAGACCGTGGTGGCCGCGATCGGCGACGAAACGACCCATGCGAGTCTCGAATCACTCACCGCATTGCCGCAGGTCGAGCGCGTCCTTCGCGTGCAAAAACGCTACAAGTTGGCCTCCCGCGAGTCGCGCCCGGAAGGAACGATCGTCCATGCCGGCGGCGTGGAAATCGGCGGCCGCGATTTTGTCGTCATGGCCGGTCCGTGCTCGGTCGAAAGCGAGGAGCAACTCATGGCCACAGCGCGCGCGGTCAAAGCGGCTGGTGCCGTCATCCTGCGCGGAGGCGCTTACAAACCGCGCACCTCGCCCTACGAATTCCAGGGATTGGGACCGGAGGGCTTGCGCCTGCTGGCCGACGCGCGGCGCGAGACGGGACTGGGCATCGTCACGGAAGTCCTGAGCGAGCGCGATGTGGAGTTCGTCGCGGGCACGGCCGACATTCTGCAGATCGGCGCGCGCAATGCGCAGAATTTCCAATTGCTTGTCGCCTGCGCGCGCAGCGGCAAACCCGTCCTGCTCAAGCGCGGCATGAGCATGCGCATCGAGGAGTGGCTTCTCGCCGCCGAATATCTCCTCGCCCACGGCAACCCGAACGTCATCCTCTGCGAACGCGGCATCCGCACTTTCGAGAACTACACCCGCAACACACTCGACCTCGCCGCGGTGGCCATCGCCAAACAGGAAACGCACCTCCCCGTCGTGGTCGATCCCAGTCAGGGGTGTGGACGCGCCGATCTGGTCAAAGTGCTTTGCCGCGGGGCGATCGCGGTGGGGGCGGACGGACTGATCGTCGAGGTCCACCCGAATCCGGCGGAAGCACTGAGCGACGGCCAGCAGCAACTCGACCCTCCGGCCTTCGCAGCGCTGGTTGCCGACCTCGAGCCCTACTTGCAGGCCGGGGGCCGCTCCCTCGCGCGTCAGCGGTAATCCAACCGCAGCAGAAGCCAGGTCCCGATTCCCACGAAGAGCAGGTTGGGAATCCAGAGCACTATATAGGGATACGCGCCCGCGTCGTCGCGCAACATTTCGGCCAGCACGACGAAAAAGAAATAGCTGAAGGCCAGGGCAAGGCTGATCCCGAAGCCGACCGAAGTTTCCTTGCGTTGCGCGGTGATCCCGAGCGGCATGGCCATGAGGGCGAAGGCCACGCAGGCCATGGACATGGAAATGCGCTTGCTCATCTCCGTCATCACCGCGATGCGCCGCGGCAGTTCCTCGACCGAAGGAAGATAGCCCTGCAACTCCGAGAGCGTGTAGGAACGAAGCGGACGGCTGCGCAGCCCTTCGTCGACCAGATCCTCGAGCGGAATTTCCACCGTCGCCTCCCCGACCGAGATGCCGTGCCTGATCCCGCCGAAATTGTTCTCCTCCCCTTCTTTCCGCTGCTCGAATTTGGCATCGCGCAACTCGAGCAGGAGCGCACCCTTCTCCTCGTCCGCGGTGATCATGCCCTCCCGCGCATAGGTGATCCGCTGCGGCGCACCCCAATCATTCTGCTCGATGATGGTCAAATCGGACAAACGGTCCCCCTGCTTCGAGCCTACGAAAATCTTTTTCCCGCGGAACTGCGACACGACCTCGTCCGGCACGAAGAGCGCAGCGGGA
>JAFMJK010000178.1 GCA_017853515.1 Chthoniobacterales bacterium
TTCGAAACCGGCAAAATCGCCAAACTCGCCGACGGCGCCGTCATGGTCCGCACCGGCGACACCATCATCCTGGCCAGCGCGGTCTCCGCGACCAAACTGCGCGAGGGACAGGACTTCTTCCCGCTGACCGTCGACTACAAGGAAAAGGCGGCCGCGGCCGGCAAATTCCCCGGCGGCTACTTCAAGCGCGAAGGTCGCCCCACCGAAAAAGAAACCCTCACCGCGCGCATGACCGACCGTCCGCTGCGCCCGCTCTTCCCGAAGGACTATTTCTTCGAGACGCAGATCATCAGCCTCCTGCTCAGCGCGGACGGCGAGAATGACGCCGACATCCTCAGCATCAACGGCGCCTCCGCCGCGCTCACCGTCTCCGACATTCCGTTCGCCGGTCCCATCGGCGCGGTGCGCATCGGCCGGGTCAATGGCCAGTTCGTCATTAACCCCACCCACGCCCAGCGCGAAGAGAGCGACCTCGATCTGGTTTACGTGGGTAAAGAGAATGAAGTCATTATGATTGAGGGGGCCTGCGACGAGCTGCCCGAGGCCGATTTCAAAGCCGCCCTCGACTTCGCCCAGGAACCGGTGGCCAAGCTGATCGCCATGCAGCGCGAGCTCGCGCAAAAGGGCGGCAAGCCCAAGCGCGACTACGCCCCGCTCAAGGTCGACGACGCGCTCCTCGAAATCGCCTACAGCGTGGCCGGTGACCGCATCGAAGCCGCCCTCTACACCAGCGGCAAAGTGGCCCGCGCCAAAGCCGTCGGGGCCCTGCGCAACGAAGTCGAAGCGGCCATCAAGGCGAAATTCCCCGAAGCCACACCGTTCGCCATCGGCCAGGCCTTCGATTACCTGCAGAAGAAGGCTTTCCGCATCAGCATCCTCGACCGCAAACAGCGTTGCGACGGACGCGGACTGCACGACCTGCGCGCGCTCACGGCCGAAGTCGGCATGCTCCCGCGCGCCCACGGCTCCGCGCTCTTCGCCCGCGGCGAAACGCAGGCCATGGCCCTGGCCACCCTCGCCCCGGCCGACGAGGCGCAGAACCTCGACAACTACACCGGCGGCGACGCGATCAAGCGCTTCATACTGCACTACAACTTCCCGCCGTTCAGCGTGGGTGAAACCGGACGCTTCGGCGGCATGAACCGCCGCGAAATCGGACACGGCGCGCTCGCCGAGCGCTCCGTCCTCCCGGTCATTCCGCCGGAGAACGAATTCCCCTACGCCATCCGCGTGACCAGCGAAGTGATGGAATCGAACGGCTCCACCTCGATGGCCAGCGTCTGCTCGGGCGTGCTCGCCCTCATGGACGCCGGCGTGCCGATCAAACGCCCCGTCGCCGGCATTTCCGTCGGACTGGTCAGCGAGTTCGACGACAGCGGCGCGATGAAGCGCCACACCACGCTGACCGACATCCTCGGTTCCGAGGATCACTTCGGCGACATGGACTTCAAACTCTGCGGCACGGAAAAAGGCGTCACCGGCTTCCAGCTCGACCTCAAACTCCCGGGCCTCAGCCTCGACATCCTCAAGAAGGCGATCGACGAGGCGACCGAAGCCCGCGGCAAAATCCTGCAGGTCATGAACGCCGCGTTGGCCAGTCACCGCACGGAAATGAGCCCGTATGCCCCGCGCATCGAAACGGTGAAAATCCCGGTCGACAAGATCGGCCTCCTCATCGGCCCCGGCGGCAAGACGATCAAAGGAATCGTCGCGGAGACCGGCGCCGAGATCAACATCGAGGACGACGGCTCGGTCCACATCTACTCGAGCAACGGCGACAGCCTGCGCCGCGCCAAGGAAATCATCTCGGGCATGACCAAGGAAATCGAAGTCGGCGAGATGTATCAGGGCACGGTCGTGACGATCAAAGACTTCGGCTGCTTCGTCGAAGTCCTGCCCGGCAAGGACGGACTCGTCCACATCTCCGAGTTGGCCGATTTCCGCGTCAACAAAGTGGAAGACGTGGTCAAAGTCGGCGATTCGATCTGGGTCAAATGCATCGGCGTCGACGACCGCGGCAAAGTCAAACTCAGCCGCAAAGCCGCGATGAAAGAGCGCGACCAGGGCGCCGTTCCGGCCGACGCGTAAAACCGCGATCAACAAATCACACGAAGGGCGTTCCGCGAGGAACGCCCTTCGTCTTTTCCCATAAAGTAGAAGCGGCGTCCCCGCCGCTTAACCCCGTTCAACAAGCGGCGGGGACGCCGCTTCTACTTTTCCATCCGACGAGGCACACCCTTTTTGCTTCCTTCCGCAGAGAGGTTCGGGCAAAGGTGCTGGGTCTCCCCCGGACGCACACGCCATGCCCGACAAGACGCCAGCGCCGGACAAACCGAAGCACGCTCTGGAAACCGAGGTTATCTGGGCGGTTATCGGTCTGTATCTTTTCATCGCCGGCGTCCTGCTTCTCATCCACCACCTGCAACCCGAGGGACAGGAAACCAAAACGTCATCACCCTCGCCCAGCCACGCCACGCAATACGGTGTGCCCGGCGGCGAACCGCACGCGACCCGGCCATGATCACCGCGTTCTACAAGGAGAACGGCACGTTCCGCTTCGTCCGCGAAGTGCAGACACCGGAGGAGTTGGCCGGTGCGGTGTGGATCGACGTGTTGCGCCCCACGCCGGAGGAGAAGGACGTCCTGCGCTCCGCACTCGGCATCGA
The DNA here is from genome assembly GCA_017853515.1 of Chthoniobacterales bacterium. Classification (GTDB taxonomy): domain Bacteria; phylum Verrucomicrobiota; class Verrucomicrobiia; order Chthoniobacterales; family JACTMZ01; genus JACTMZ01. Next base: position 2,667 of record JAFMJK010000178.1, read on the forward strand.
ACTCACCCTGCAGCATCCGACCATTTACCACGAAGACGACACGCTCTTCATGACCATGGGCCTGGTCAGCAAAGACGAGGAGAACGCGACCAAGGTCAACAAACTCACTTTCATCCTCCACGAGAACTGCGTGGTCACACTGCATGAGATCGAACTCATGCCGGTGGCCGTCTTCGCCCAGCGCATCCGGCGCAAAGCGCACCTTTACGACACGCCGCAGAAAATCCTCTGGGGCCTGCTCTTCGCCCTGAGCGAAACGGTGGCCGACCGCGTCGAGGCGGTGGGCACCGACCTCGAGCAACTGTCGAAGAACATCGCGGAAATGCCGACCGAACTCGGCACGGGCAAGACGGGCACCATGACCGAGATCAGCGAGTTGCTCGCCGAACTCTCGCGCTACGAAGACTTCATCTCGCAGAGCGGCGAGAGCGTGCTGCAACTCGCCCGCGTCGTCCGCTACTTCAGCGCCGAGGTGGACGGATTCACCGAGGCCGAGTTGCAGGCCCGGGTCAACGAACTGGCCGCGGACGTCGCCGGCATCAAAGACCATCTCGCTTTCGAGCACGACAAAGTCCGCTACCTGCAGCAGGCCTCGATGGGTATCCTGAACATGCAGCAGAACCAGATCGTCAAGGTCTTCACCATCCTCACCGCTGTGTTCCTACCGCCGACGCTGGTCGGCACGATGTATGGGATGAACTTCTCCTACATGCCCGAGTTGTCGTGGAAATGGGGCTTCCCCGTGACCATTCTGCTCACCTTCCTCTCGGCCATCCTCCCGCTCATCTACATCAAGAAGAAGCGCTGGCTGCGCTGATCACCCGTGGCGCGGGAAAAGAAACAGCGCATCGCCACCGACGCCGCACCGGCGCTGCAAACCAATCCTTTTGCGTCGCTCGAGTTCGCGGGTCGCGAGCCCGCCGAGAAAGGTGGGGACACGCGGCCCGCGTGTCCGCCTCAAGTCGAACGGACGAGCGGGCCGCTCGTCCCTACCCCGGGAGAAAAACTCCTTCTCCGCCGCTCCACCGCACACCGCGGCGGCAAAACCGTTCTCGTTCTCGAAGGATTCTCCCCCGCCTGGAACGCGGCCAAGTTGGAAAATCTCCTGCGCGAATTGAAAGCCTCCCTCGGTTGCGGCGGGAAAGTCGACGGCCGCACCATCGAAATCCAAGGCGACCAACCCGACCGTTTGCAACCGCTTCTGGAATCCCGCGGCTTCGCGATCAAACGCGGTTGGTGATTCAGATCGGTCCGCCAATAAGTTCGTTCAAACCTTCGACGATCTGGTCCATCTCCCCTGCCGAGGCTTTGCCGATTTTCTTTTTCAGGCGCTGCACGGAAAGCGTCCGGATCTGGCTGATCTTGGCCCAAGATCGCTTCGGCAGCTTCGCATCGAGCAATTCCAGCGTGAGCGGGAAACCGGCTTTCTGCGGTTGGCTGGTCAAAGCGATGGCAATGACCGTTCCCGAACGGTCGTTGAAGACATCCTCGCTCAGGATCAACACCGGACGCTGCCCGGCTTGCTCGGTGCCGCGCGTCCGCTCGAGGTCGGCCCAGACGATGTCACCCCTCAATATTCGGGCCATTGCGCGATCTCCGAACCCATCCCCTATTCGGCAAGAGCCTGCTCGAACTTGGGATCAAGCTTGGCGCACTCGCGAGCCAACCGCCCTCGATCCAAGCGCCGCAACTTGTCGGCCACGGCATCCTGAATCGCCTGGCTCCGATTGGGATACACGTGCTCCCGCACCAGCCGGTCGACCTGCTCGACCAATCCCTCTTCCATGGTGATAGCGATCTTTGCAGCGCTCATCGTAGGTATGATAATATATCATACTTTCGACTGCGTCAAGCTGCGGTTTTCCGTGAACGCTTGAAGTCAGCCGCCGGGCGCAGCGAGGTTGGCTGGTCTGGCTTGTTAGGCATTTTCAATGTGCCGCCGAATCCAAG
>JAFMJK010000179.1 GCA_017853515.1 Chthoniobacterales bacterium
ATGCGTGCGGTCGGTTGGGCCAACCGACCCTACCGAGGGGTGTGAAAAGTCGAAAAACTTTTCGTGATTGGTATGACTTCACCGGGTGGATCGCGGTGTCCCATCGCGGCAACTCCCTTTGGGCATCGCGCCGGGACGGCGCGATCCACCATGCCACTCATATTCAAATTCAAGTGTCACCCCTCCCCTTGCTGCCAGACCTTCTTGTCTTCCCCCTCCCCTCCGTTCAATCTGATCGCCTGCCCGGAAGCGTAACCTCCGGGAACAGCTTTTCATGAAAATCTACTTTAACGGAAAACTTGTCCCCAAAGAGGAGGCCGCGGTGTCGGTCTTCGACCACGGTCTGCTTTACGGCGACGGGGTGTTCGAGGGGATCCGCTTTTACGGAGGCCGGGTCTTCCGTTTGGACGAGCATATCGACCGGCTTTACCTGTCCGCCCGGGCCATCGCGCTGGACATCCCGATGAACCCGGACGAAATGGCGCGCGCGGTGGTCGAGACGATCCGCGCCAACGATTTGACCGACGGCTACGTGCGCCTCGTCGTGACGCGCGGCGAAGGTTCGCTCGGACTCTCCCCGCGCAGTTGCCCGAAGCCGACGATTTTCATCATCGCTTCGACCATCACGCTCTATCCGGACGAGATGTATCAAAACGGGCTCAAGCTGGTGACCTGCGCCACGCGCCGCATCGCGCACGGCGCGCTCAGCCCGATGGTCAAGTCGCTCAACTACCTCAACAACATCATGGCCAAGATCGAGGCCGAGCAGGCGGGCGCGGGCGAAGGCCTCATGCTCAACGAGCAGGGCTACGTGGCCGAGTGCACGGGCGACAATGTGTTCGTCATCAAAAACGGTGCGATCACCACGCCGCCGATTTCCGCGGGCGCGCTGGCCGGCGTGACGCGGGCCGTCGTTTTCGAAATGGCGCGGGAACTCGGCATACCCATCCGCGAGGAGAACATCACGCGCTACGACATTTACACGGCCGACGAATGTTTCCTCACCGGCACGGCGGCGGAACTCATTCCCGCGGTGGTGCTCGACTCGCGTCCGATCAACGACGGCAAGCCCGGGCCCATCACCGTGCGGCTGACCAAACGCTTCCGCGAGTTGACGGCGACCACGGGCACGGCCATCAATTAGCATGCTTTGCGACGTCTGCCAGAAGACCGACGCGACGGTCTACCTCACGCAGATCGTGGAGGGGAAAATGCAGAAGGTGAACCTCTGCGAGAACTGCGCGAAAGAAAAAGGCGTGAGCGATCCGACCGGCTTCGCCATGGCCGACCTGCTGCTCGGGCTCGGGGCCACGCAACAGATCGAGCGGGGGCAACCTTCGCAAAAGTGCCCGGTGTGCGGATTCACCCAGGCTGATTTCAAGAAGACCGGACGGCTCGGCTGCAGCGCGTGCTACGACACGTTCGCCGACGGGCTGGCCAATTTGCTCAAAGGCATGCACAAGGGCCTCAAACACACGGGCAAAATGCCGGCCAAACTTTCGCGGCGCTACGCCATGGCCGACCGGGTCAAATCGCTCGAGGGCGACCTGAAGAAAGCGGTCAAGGACGAGAAATACGAGGACGCCGCGCGCCTCCGCGACGAAATCCAGAAGCTCGAGCACGAGCTGCAGGCATGACTTTCGACGACATCGTGGCCAACGCCGGCCAGTGGCTGCAGGGCGAAGGTCCCCACGGCAAGATCGTGGTGAGCAGCCGCATCCGCTTCGCGCGGAATCTCAAAGAGCGCCCCTTCCCCGGTTGGGCCAAGAAAGCCGAGCGCATGCAGATTCTCGGCGAGATCAGCGACCACGTCGCGGCCATTCCCGCGATGGAATCGGGATTCAACGCGCCGCTCGCCGATCTCACGCCGTTGCAAAAACAAATCCTCGTCGAACGCCATCTCGTCAGCCGCGAGCACGCCTCGAAGAGCGCGGGCAGCGCGGTGGTGGTCAGCCGCGACCAGCAACTCAGCATCATGATCAACGAGGAGGATCACCTGCGCGTGCAATCGTTGTTGCCGGGGCTGCAGCTGCGCGAGGCCTACAAGATCAACAACGAAGCCGACCTTTTTCTCGAGGATCGCCTGCCCTACGCGTTCCATCCGGAGCTCGGTTACCTCACGGCGTGCCCGACCAATGTCGGCACCGGCCTCCGCGCCTCGGCCATGGTGCACCTTCCGGGCCTCGTCCTCGCCGAGCAGGTCAACCAGATCGTCAACTCCGTCGGCAAAATCGGACTCGCCGTGCGCGGGCTCTACGGCGAGGGCACCGAGGCGCTGGGCAATCTTTTCCAGGTTTCCAACCAGACCACGCTGGGAGAAACCGAGGAGGAAATCATCGACCGCCTGGTCAAAGTCATCGAGCAAGTCATCGAGCACGAGCAGAACGCGCGCCAGATGCTCCTCGAACGCCGCGCCAACATGCTCCTGGACCAGATCGGACGCTCCTACGGCGTGCTCGCCCACGCGCGTTCCATCGCCTCGAAGGAAGCTCTCAATCTCCTCTCCATCATGAAACTCGGAGCCGATCTGGGCATTTTCCCCGAATCCGCGCAGATGGCGGTGGACGAACTCTTCATGACCACCCAGCCGGCCCACCTGCAGCTGGGGGTGAAACAGGACAAGCTCAGCCCGGAAGAGCGCGACACCTTGCGCGCCGATCTGGTCCGTGCGAAACTGAAGAAGATCCCGGAACCGGACATCGCCAAGGTCATCCCGGCGAAGAACGGCAACGGGAAAAAGAAATGAACAATTTCACGCCACGCGCCCAGCAAGTCCTCGCCCTCGCCCGCAAGGAGGCCGACCGGTTCAACCACAATTATGTGGGAACCGAGCACCTTCTTTTGGGCCTGATCAAGCTCGGGCAGGGCGTGGCCATCAACGTCCTCGCCAAGATGGGCCTCGATCTCGAGACGGTCCGCATGGAAGTCGAGAAACAGGTCGGCTCCGGCCCCGAGACCAAAATGGTCGGCAACATTCCCTACACCCCGCGCGTGAAGAAAGTCCTCGCCCTCGCCGGCAAGGAAGCCAAAGCGCTCGGGCATTCCTACGTCGGCACCGAACACGTGCTGCTCGGACTCCTCCGCGAAGGCGACGGCGTGGCGGCCAAAGTTCTGAAAAACCTCGATGTCGACATCGAGCGCACCCGCAACGAGATCCTCCGCGAACTGAACCCGAACTTCACGCCGGAGGACGAGGACATGGAAGCCGCCGAAGTCGGCGGAGGTGGCGGGGGCACCGGCGGCAAGCAGGTCAAGACACCCGCACTGCGCGCTTTCGGACGCGACCTCACCGAATTGGCCAAGAAGGGCAACATGGACCCCGTCATCGGCCGCGCCGGCGAGATCGAACGCGTCATCCAGATCCTCTGCCGCCGCACCAAGAACAATCCCGTCCTCATCGGCGAAGCCGGCGTGGGCAAGACCGCCATTGCCGAAGGCTTGGCCCAGGAAATCGTGGCCGGCAATGTGCCCGAACTCCTCCGCGACAAACGCGTCATCACCCTCGACCTCGCCCTCATGGTGGCGGGCACGAAATACCGCGGACAGTTCGAAGAGCGCATCAAGGCGGTGATGGACGAGATCCGCAAGAGCAAGAACATCATTCTTTTCATCGACGAATTGCACACCATCGTCGGTGCCGGATCGGCCGAGGGCGCGATGGATGCATCGAACATCATCAAGCCCGCCCTCTCCCGCGGCGAATTGCAGTGCGTCGGCGCCACCACGCTGAACGAATACCGCAAATACATAGAGAAGGACGCCGCCCTGGAGCGCCGATTCCAGACGGTCAAGGTCGACGCCCCGAGCGTGGAGGACACCATCCTCATCCTCAAAGGCATCCGCTCGAAATACGAGGCGCACCACAAAGCCAAGCTGACCGACGAAGCCCTCGAGTCCGCGGCCAAACTTTCCGACCGTTATCTCACCGGACGCTTCCTGCCCGACAAAGCCATCGATGTGATGGACGAAGCCGGGGCGCGCGCGCGCATCCAGAACATGACGCGTCCGCCCGATGTGAAGACCCTCGAGGCGGAAATCGAGGAGATCCGCGGACAAAAAGAGGGCGCGATCAAGGCGCAGGATTTCGAAAAGGCCGCTGCCCTGCGCGACAGCGAGAAGCAGGCGCGCGAGAAGTTGGAAAAAATCATGTCCGACTGGCGCACCCAGCGCGACGAGAAGGAAGTGGTGGTCGGGGAGGACGAAATCCTCCACGTCATTTCCAAATGGACCGGCATACCGCTGGCCCGCATGGACCAGAACGAGACGCGCAAGCTTCTCGCCATGGAAGGCGAATTGAAAAAGTCGGTCATCGGCCAGGACGAAGCCGTCATCGCGATCAGCAAAGCGCTGCGCCGCTCGCGCGCCGACCTGAAAGACCCTCGCCGCCCGATCGGATCCTTCATTTTCCTCGGTCCGACCGGCGTCGGCAAAACCTTCCTCGCCCGCACGCTGGCCGAATTCATGTTCGGCGACGCCGACTCGCTCATCCAGATCGACATGTCGGAATACATGGAGAAGTTCACCGCTTCCCGCCTCATCGGTTCGCCTCCGGGCTACGTGGGTCACGAGGAAGGCGGACAACTCAGCGAGGC
>JAFMJK010000180.1 GCA_017853515.1 Chthoniobacterales bacterium
GGGCCCATGCCCAACCGCATCGACCAGACATTCGCCGATTTGCGCTCGGCGGGGAAATCCGGGTTTATTGCCTATATCACGGCGGGCGATCCGTCGCTGGCCGCCACCGAGCAACTTGTCCCCGCGCTCGAAGCGGCGGGCGTGGACATTATCGAACTGGGCGTCCCCTTCTCCGATCCCCTCGCCGATGGCGTGGTCAACCAGATGGCAGCACAGCGCGCGCTCGATGCGGGTGCGACAATCGCCGGGCTTTTCGAATCGATCCGCAGGATCCGCGCGAAGTCGGAAATCCCTCTGGTCCTTTTCACCTACCTCAATCCGCTTTACGTCCACGGGTTCGACAAATTCCACGAGGAGGCAGCTGCGGCGGGCGTGGATGGCATTCTTATCTTGGATTTGCCGCCGGAGGAAATCGAAGCCAACCGCGAACTGACGGACAAGCACCGCATGAAATCGATCCGGCTCATCGCACCGACGACCCCGCCCGCGCGCATGGGGCGCATCTGCAAATCGGCCGACGGATTCATCTACTACGTTTCGCGCGAGGGTGTCACCGGCGAGCAGACGAAGTTGTCGGACTCCATTGCCTCGCAGGTGGCGGAAATCAAAAAGCACACGGACCTCCCGGTTGCCGTGGGTTTCGGGATTTCGACCCCGGAACAAGCGTCCGAAGTGGCGTGCAGCGCCGATGCCGTGGTGGTAGGCAGCGCCATCGTGCGGCGCGTTGCCGAGCACGGGAAGGAGCCGGACCTGTCGGACAAAGTCGCCGAGTTCGTCCGTCCGCTGGCCCGGGCCGCCCACTCGGTGAAGCGCTAAGCGGCTTGTCATCCGAGCCGCCAGAGTGTTCAACAACGCGCCATCAGTCATGATCTACGAAGTCTCCCTACGTGCCGTCGGCCTCGCCGTGGGTATCGGCCTGCTCGCGGCCCATGCGGTCGCGCTGGCCATGCCGGAGAAAGTTTCCGCGTGGCTGAAGGTCTTCCCGCGCTCGCGTCCTGCGGGTTTGTTTTTGTGTTCCTTCGCGGCGTTGTGGGCGTTTTGGCTGGCGGCAACGATGGACCTCGGGGAGTTTTCGCCGCAGCGCGTGCTTATTTGCGGTGTCATTCTGGCTGGGGCGATCATGGTGCCGATGTTCGCCGAGGAGTTCCTCGCGGTGCGTGCTCTCGGCATCCTCGCCTTGCTCGCCGCCGAGCCCTTGCTTGGAGCGGCCTTCCTTCGGCCCGAGCAGTCACGCCTGGTGCTCGTGGTGCTGGCTTACCTCTGGGCCACAACGGGGCTGGTCATGGTCGGGGCGCCTTATCTGCTGCGCGATGCGATCGATTGGATCACCGCCGCCCGTTGGCGCTACCTCCTGGTGGCCGGGGCCGGGGTCGCCTACGGCTTGGCGCTCATCGCCGTCTCGCTGCTTTTCTACGGCGCCTGATCGGTTCAGACTTGCTCCCATGCTCCAGATTATTTTCAACGACGTCAGTGCGGCAGAGATGGCAGCGTTGCCGAAACTTCTCCAACTGGAAATCCTCGGGGAATTTCAGGTGCTGCCGGACGATTTGGACAATCTGGACGCCCAACGCTTCGGCAAGGTTTCGCGCGACGGGCACACCTTGTTCCGCTACCGCGCGGGAGATTACCGCATCTATTTCGAACCGCACGACCACGGACTCCTCATCCGCCGCGTGCTGAGCAAAAACACCATCCGCGATTTCCTCTTCCGCACCAGTCTCCCCATGGCCGAGGACGAACAATTGGCCGGCAACCACAAGTTCTGGGAGCTGATCGAAGAGAGCGGGAAAAAGGCTTGAGCGTCTTTGCGGCTTGCCTCGGGGCTCCGACTCCCCGAAAACCACGGCCAACAAAAATCCTCCCGTGTCGAACCCGCAAAAACTGACCAATCCCTTCTACGTCCTGCTCAGCCTTCCCTCGACCGCGATGGGGTTTGCCCTCTGCGTGCAGATCTCGGCCCTGAGCTGGATTCTGAGCACCAAATACAACCTTTCCATCGAGCACGTCGGCCTTGTCTGGCTGGCCGGACCTTTGGCGGGTCTGCTTGCCCAGCCCATTGTCGGACTGATCAGTGACAAAGTGTGGTTCTGGGGCGGCCGGCGGCGTCCGTTCATCCTCATAGGAGGTGTCACCGCCTCACTCATGCTGCTCGCTTTGCCTTTCCTCGGGGAAATCAGCCAGTGGAGCGGAATCCGGATCCTTTGGACCGCGGTCATCGTCGCGCTGACTCTCGACCTCGCAATCAACGTCGGCTTCAACCCCACCCGGTCGATCATCGCCGATCTGACGCCCGAAGGCGAGGCGCGCACCAAGGGTTTCACTTGGATGCAAACCATCTCCGGCATGTTCGGGGTTTTGGCCTACGTAATCGGCGCCGTCTTTGGCAACTACGCGCTCATCTACTTCGGCGTTGGCTTGGTGCTGCTCTTCAATGTCATTCCCGCTTTCCTGCTCAAGGAACCGCGCGACCTCGGCCCGGTGGCCTCACACGACGCGCCGGAGGAGCCTGCGACCGGCCACGGCAAGACGAACGTGCCGCGCCTTCTCCACATTTACTTGGCACACGCCTTCACCTGGCTCGGAGTGCAGACCATGTTCGTCTTCATGTTCGCCTACCTGCAACACGCACTCTTCCCCGGATTGGCGGACCTCGACGACGCGCAGAAGGCAAATCTCGGACAAGTCATCTCCATCTCCTTCCTCGTCATGAATATCGTGGGATTCGTGTTGCCTGTTGCCCTGCTGCAACCGCTGGCCAAAAAGATCGGCCTAGTCCGAACGCATACAGTTTGCATTTTCATCATGGCCGCCGGTTACGCCGGAATGATTTTCTTCGGCCAAAACACGTCCGCCATTTACACGCTCATGGCCGTGATCGGGATCGGTTGGGCCGCGGTGGTCAGCCTGCCCTTCGCCATCATGAGCGACAGTGTGGACAAAGCCCGCATGGGCACCTTCATGGGAATCTTCAACCTCTCGGTCGTCATCCCGCAGATCATCGTCAGCGTGGCGATCGGCAAAATGATTGGCGGCGCCGCGGACAAATCAATCACCTTCATCGTCTGCGCCATCGCCCTCGCTATCTCTGCCGTCCTCTGGGCGATGCTCAAGGAAGACAAAACCGAACCCGGCGAACTCGCCATGGGCGGTGGTGGCGGGCACTGATCGCCGTCCGGCTATTTGAATCCATTTGACCCGCCGACATCCTGCGGGTAATTATTCCCGTTCAGCCGAGCAGCCATAGCTCAATTGGATAGAGCATCTGACTACGGATCAGAAGGTTTGAGGTTCGAGTCCTCATGGCTGCACGTTCTTCTGTATGCTTTAAACCTCGCTGGCAGCCAGAGGGCGAGGCGACAACGGACGCCGATCGGGACTGCCGTTTTTTTGCCTGTGTTGTGTCCAGGCGCGCGCCCCGCCTTGCAGCTTGACCTCTCATAGCTTTTCGAACTTTGATACAGGTTCGTCGCGCCCCCTGCCCCGCCTATGAACCTTGCCCTCGGAGTCATTTTGCACTGGATCGGCGGTCTGGCCGCCGCCAGTTTTTACATTCCATACCGCGGCGTGCGCCGTTGGTCGTGGGAAACATACTGGCTGGTTGGCGGGGTGTTCAGCTGGATCGTGGCGCCCTCGCTCCTCGGCGCCCTGCTTGTTCCCGATCTCTACGGGCATATTGCCGTGGCCCCGCGGTCGGCGGTGTTATGGGCCTACTTTTTCGGCGTCCTGTGGGGGATCGGCGGATTGACCTTCGGTCTGACCATGCGTTACCTCGGCATTGCGCTGGGGATGGCTGTGGCCCTCGGATTCTGCGCCGCTTTCGGCACCCTCATGCCGCCACTTTTCGCGGGAGAATTCGGCACCCTTTTGAGCACCCCATCCGGTTTGACCGTCCTCGCCGGTGTGGCTGCCTGCCTGCTTGGCATCGGGATCAGTGGCGCGGCGGGTATGTCCAAAGAAAGCGAGCTCTCGCCAGAGCAGAAAGCCGCGGCGGTCAAGGAATTCGATTTCAAAAAAGGCATGATCGTCGCCGCCTTCTCGGGGGTGATGAGCGCGTGCTTCGCCTACGGTTTGGCAGCGGGAAAACCGATCGGCGAAATCACGCTGGCCGCCTTGCAGTCGGAAGGCGGCAGCCCGCTCTGGCAGAATCTGCCCGTCCTCGTAGTCGTCTTGTGGGGCGGCTTCACCACGAATTTCCTGTGGTGTGTTGCGCTCAACGTCCGCAACCGGTCCACCCACCAATATTTGAACACCAGCCGCGATCACATCGCCGAGATGGGCGCGGCGGAAGCCGTGATGATGTCGGATGCCCCCGAGATCGTGGCCAACCGCGAAGCTGCCGCGCACGGCGTCTCGACCGGAGCGCCGCATCCGGAAGGACCCGCACCGCTCCTGAGGAACTATCTTTTGTGCGCCGCGGCGGGCTGCATCTGGTATCTGCAATTTTTCTTTTACAGCATGGGCGAGACGAAGATGGGGGCTTTCACCTTCTCGAGCTGGACGCTGCACATGGCCTCCATCATCATTTTCAGCACGCTCTGGGGC
>JAFMJK010000181.1 GCA_017853515.1 Chthoniobacterales bacterium
TTGTGCTTTTCCTTGAGCTTGTTCAGTCCGGCCAGGATGTAGTTCCCCATTTTGAGGGAATTGGCCTGGAGGTTTTCTTTTTCGATGACCTCGAGGACGGCTTTGCCCATGGCACTGACCACGGGATTCCCGCCGAAGGTGTTGAAGTGGACTTTGCCGACCAAGGCTTGGGCGATTTCCGGCGTGGTGACCACCGCGGCGAGTGGACAACCGTTGCCGATGCCTTTGGCCATGGTGACGATGTCCGGAATGACGCCCTGCGTCTCGAAACCCCAGAAGTGCGTGCCCGTGCGTCCGAAGCCGGTCTGGACTTCGTCGGCGATGCACACGCCGCCGGCGGCGCGGACGTAACCGTAGACGTGCTCGAGGTAGCCCGGCGGGAATTCGACGAATCCGCCGACGCCTTGGATCGATTCCGCGATGAATCCGGCAATCTTGCCCGGCGTGGCGTATTCGATGAGCTCTTTGACGTCATTGGCGTATTTCGCTCCCGCGTCCGGATCGTCGTATCCGAACGTGCCGCGGTAACAATACGGAGCGAGTGCGTGGTGGAAGCCGAAGCCGTGCGGCACATTGTATTTCCACGTGCTGTGCGCGGTGACGCCCATGGTCGACTGGTTGCCGCCGTGGTAGGCGTTGCGCAGGGCGATGATGTCGTAGTTGCCGGTGTAGGCGCGCGCCATCATGAGGGCCAGATCGTTGGCCTCGGACCCCGAATTGACGAAGTAGCACGCCTTGAGGTTGCCCGGCATCTTCGAGGCCAGTTTCGCGGCGTATTCGGCCACGTTCGGATGGAGATAGATCGTGGTGGAGTGCTGATACAGTTCGCTCTGCTTGTTGCCGGCCGAGATGACGTGCGGATGGCAGTGCCCGACGCTGATCGTCACGATGCCGCCGAGGCCGTCGAGATAGCGTTTCCCTTTCTCGTCCCACACGTATTGCATGCTGCCCTCCACGACCATGAGGGGCTTTTTGTAGTAGAGGAAAATGCCCGGGTTCATGAACTGCTTGCGCAGGGCAAGCACTTCGTCGGCCGACGGGCCATGATACGGACGCGGTTGATGAGCGCAGGGAGGGAGGACGGGTTCTTTCATCGGTTGGGAAACAATGGACGGATCAAACTATAGAGGACGAAAGCCAAAGCAAACCCGACAAACCAGGCGTAATGGTAACCGGCTACCAGCCACGCGGGGAATGCTTCGGCCGGCAGAGCTTTGATCGTGACGAGGAAACCGGGAAGGTTGGGCAGCACCGAAGCGAGCAGGACGCCGAACCCCACGATGCTGAATCCGCCCGTGTAACGGTAGACGCCGTTGCGTTGGTAAAGTTGGGCGGCCTCGAGTTTTTTGCCGCGCCAGACGTAGTAGTCGGCGATCATGATGCCGGCGATCGGGCCGAGGAGCGCGCTGTAGCCGATGAGCCAGGTGAAGATGTATCCGCTCGGGTCCTGGTAAAGTTTCCACGGCATCATGATGATGCCGATGAATGCCGTGATGAGACCGCCGGTGCGGAAGCTGATGCGTTGCGGGGCGAGGTTGGAAAAATCATTGGCCGGCGAGACGACGTTCGCCGCGATGTTCGTCGACAGGGTGGCCACGGCGAGGGTGACCAGAGCGAGAGCGGAAACCCAGGGATTGCCGAATTTGGCGATGACTTGGACCGGATCCCACATGGCTGTGCCGAATATGACGATGGTCGCGCTGGTCACGAGGATTCCGATGAAAGCGTAAAATGTCATGGTGGCCGGAAGCCCGAGGGCCTGTCCGACCACTTGGTCGCGTTGGGAGCGGGCGTAGCGGGAGAAGTCGGGAATGTTGAGCGAGAGCGTGGCCCAGTAGCCGACCATGGCAGTGAGGCCCGCCCCGAAGACCGGCCAGAATTTCGCGGCGGTGTCCAGGGTGGCGGGTTGGGTGAAGATCGGACCGAATCCATCCGCCGCCTTATACGCCCACCAGACGAGCGCCACGCCGACGAGGAGCAGGAACGGCGCGCTCAAGGTTTCCATCCATTTGATCGACTCCATGCCTCGGACGATGAAGTAGACGTTGACCGCCCAGAAAATCATGAAGCAGAGAAACTCGCCGGCCGAGATTCCCAGGATGGGCAGGTTCTGTTTCGTCGACGGATCGAAGCCGAAGATGACCGCCGCGGTGGCATAGATCGCGGCGCCGCCGACCCACGTCTGGATGCCGAACCATCCGCAGGCCACCAATCCGCGCATGAGCGCCGGGATATTCGAGCCGAAGGTTCCGAACGAGGCGCGGAGCAGCACCGGAAACGGAATGCCGTAAGCCGTGCCCGGATGCGCGTTGAGCGTCATGGGAATGAGCACGATGACATTGCCGAGAAAGACAGTGAGCGTGGCCTGCCACCAGTTCATGCCTTGACCGATGAGGCTGCTGGCCAGCGTGTAAGTCGTGATGCAAACGGCCATGCCGACCCAGAGGGCGGCCACGTTCCATGTGGTCCATGTGCGCCGTTCCTGCGGAACTGGAGCAAGGTCCCCGTTCCAGAGCCGCGGATCAGGGGCCTGCAAATTTCCGTTCATGGCTTGGCGGGTGGGAGGGTTATTCAACGGCCGATTTGTCGATTTCCACCGTGAGTGCTTTCTCCACCACCGGTTGGTTCTTCTTCACGGCCTCCCAATGCTCAACCTTGTGGGTGAAAGATGAAAGCACATAGATGGCCGTGATGATGACTGCCGGAACCGCCAAACTGACCAGCAAAAGTTGTAATGGACAGGGGAACTTGGCCTCGCAGTGCGGACAGCGAAGAAGTGTGGCCCATTGCGAATGGCATTTCTCGCAGCGCGGCATAGATGCATTGAAGAATCCCGAGAACCGGCCTTTTGCTCAAGGCCAATCAGAGGTGTGGCAGTCCGCTAAAAATGCGAAGGCTTCCGCTGGAGAAAGCGCCCGCGCCCGACCGTCCCGCAAAACTTCCCGTCGCGCACCGCGACTTCGCCGCGGACCGTGACGACCGACGGGCGCCCTTCGATGTCCCAGCCCTCGAACGCATTGTAGTCGACGTTTTGCGTCTGGGTCTTGGCCGAAAGTTTGCCGCGATAGGCCGGATCATAGACGACGAGGTCGGCATCGGCGCCCGGTTGGATGACGCCCTTGCGCGGGTAAAGGTCGAAGATTTTAGCCGCGTTGGTGCTGGCCACCGCAACGAGTTGCTGGAGAGTGAGACGTCCCTTTTTCACCCCGTGGGTGTAGAGGAGATTGATGCGGTCCTCGATCGACGGAATGCCGTTGGGGATTTTGGTGAAGTCGCCCTTGCCCATCGGTTTCTGGTCCTTGAAGTCGAATGGTGCGTGGTCCGTGCCGACCGTGTTGACCAAACCGCTGGCCAGACCATCCCAAAGAACTTGTTGATTCGAAATGTCGCGGAGGGGCGGGGACATGACGAACTTGGCCCCTTCGAAGTCCGGTTTTTCCGCGTAGGTTTTGTCCAGAACGAGATATTGGATCAGCGTCTCGACGAAGACGTGGACTCCGCGCTCGCGCGCGGCGATGGCCTCGCTCAATGCCTCTTTGCAGCTCAGGTGGACGATATAGGTGTGCGCGCCGGTCATGGCGGCGAAAGACATCAGGTGATGCACGCCTTCGGCTTCAACGCGGGGCGGGCGGCTGTCGTGGTGCGCGTCCGGCCCGGTCCGCCCGGCGGCAAGAAGCTCTTTTTGCAGTTGCGCGACAAGGGTTTCGTTCTCGCAGTGCGCGGTGACAATAACCCCCAGTTCCTTGGCCAGTTTGAGGGTTTCCCAGAGTTCGGTGTCATCGACCCCGAATGCGCCCTTGTAGGCGAGGAAGATTTTGAAACTGCCCACCCCTTGTTTGACGATTTCGCGCAGTTGCCGGGCCGAATCCGCGTCGAAACGCGTCACCCCCATGTGGAAAGTGTAGTCGCAGCAGGCTTTCCCCTCGGCCTGCGACTGCCAGGTGCTGAATCCGTCCGCGGGCGACATGTCGCGCGACGGACAAACCATTTCGAAAATCGTCGTCGTTCCCCCGACCAAAGCGGCCTTGGTTCCCGTTTCGTAGTCGTCCTTCGAATAAGTGCCCATGAAGGGCAGGTAAATGTGCGTATGCGGATCGATGAAACCGGGGAAGACGTGCTTGCCCGTCGCGTCGATCACCTCGGCACCCGCGGGCGCCGCGATGTCCTTGTCGATCCGGGTGATCGTCTCACCCTCGCAGAGGATGTCCGCAGTGTAGCGGGTGTCGGCGTTGACGATGTCGGCATTTTTAATCAGAAGTGACATGTGACTTGTGACGTGTGACGAGTTGGGGTGGTTATCTGGTGGTGGAAAGTTTTCGGCGGAGACCGTTGAGCATGCGGCGGAGTTCTTCGAGGAGATCTGCAGCAGCGGTGATTTCTTTTTGGGTTAGAAGACCCAAGTCCTGACAGAGACTAAGTTGGGTGTCGAGTTCCGCGACGGAACCTTCGGCGTGTGAGATGAATTGGATGAACTCACCTGTAGTGTGGCGGGCTTGGCCCTCGGCGAT
>JAFMJK010000182.1 GCA_017853515.1 Chthoniobacterales bacterium
TATTACTCCGCGGCGGGTTCGTCGGCCACGCCTTCGCCCACCATGTAGCGGGTGAAACGACGGATGACGATGTTCTCGCCGAGTTCGGAGATTTTGGCTTTGACCAAGTCGGTGATGGTCAGGTCGGGGTTCTTGATGAAAGGCTGCTCCATCAGGCAGATCGTTCCGTAGAACTTCTCCACTTTGCCCTCGACGATTTTGTCGACAATGTTGGCCGGCTTGCCTTCCACCTGCTGGCGGTAAATCACCTTCTCGCGTTCGATCTCGGCCGCATCAACCTGCTCGCGGGAGACACAGGTCGGATTCGCCGCGGCGATGTGCAGGGTGATATCTTTGACGAATTCGCGGAAGTTCTCGTTCTTGGCCACGAAGTCGGTCTCGCAGTTGACTTCGACGAGCACGCCCACTTTGCCCTGCAGGTGGATGTAAGAGGCCACGATACCTTCCTTGGCGCTGCGCGAGGCTTTCTTGCCGGCCGAGGCGATGCCTTTGGCGCGGAGGATGTCCTCGGCCTTGGCCATGTCCCCACCGGCTTCGGTCAGGGCGCGTTTGCAATCCATCATGCCCGCGTTGGTCTTTTCGCGGAGTTCACGGACGAGTTGGGGTGAAATGTCGGACATACTAAGAGTTTACGGTTTTCAGTTTACAGTTTTCGGCCGCCACGCAGCGCGGCTGCGAGAGCTTTTCCTACTCGGCGACGCCGGCGAGTTCGGGCTCGGATTTCTTCTGGCGGATCCCGGCCGCACCTTTGATCGCGTCGGTCAACTTGGTGAGCACGACGCGGATGGAGCGGATGGCATCGTCATTGCCGGCGATCGGGTAATTGATCAACTCCGGATCGCAATTGGTGTCGACGATGGCCACCACGGGGATGCCGAGGCGGTTGGCCTCGCGGACGGCGATGTCCTCGCGGGTGGTGTCGATGACGACCACCGCGGCGGGGAGTTTGTCCATTTCGCGGAGTCCGGCGAGGTTCTTCATCAGGCGGGCATGCTCGCGGCGGAGGGAGGCTTGCTCCTTCTTGCCGATTTTGTTCACGCCGGGGCCCTTCAGCTTTTTCTCGATATCGTTGAGACGGGCCACGCTTTTGCGGATCGTCGCGAGGTTGGTCAGGGTGCCGCCGAGCCAGCGGTTGTGGACGTAGAATTGTCCGCAGGTCTCGGCCGCTTCCTTCACGGCTTCCTGCGCCTGCTTCTTGCAGCCGACGAAGAGCACCTTGCCGCCGCCGGAAACGATGCCGGCGAGGAACTTCGAGGCGGCCTCGAGCTGCTCGACGGTCCGGCTGATGTCGATGATGTAGATGTCGTTTTTCTCTTCGAGGATAAACTCCCGCATTTTCGGGTTCCAGCGTTTGGTCTGGTGACCGTAGTGGACGCCGGACTCGAGGAGTTCGTTGATCAGTTCGATGGATGCCATGGTCTTGTTTCTTCTTTCGGTTTAGCCGGCTTCTTTTTCGGTCTCGGCCGCTGCGGCGAGTTCATCGCCGAGGTCGGCCGATTCGATTTCGATGTCGCGGGCGCCCTGGAAGCCGGTGCCGGCCGGGATGAGGTGGCCCATGATGACGTTTTCCTTGAAGCCGCGCAGCTGGTCGGTTTTGCCCAGCGTGGCGGCGTCGGTGAGGACGCGCGTGGTGTCCTGGAAGGACGCCGCGGAGATGAAGCTTTCCGTGCTGAGCGACGCGCGGGTGATGCCGAGCAGGACCGGTTCGCCTTCGGCGGGCTTGCCGCCGAGCTTGGTGATGCGCTCGTTCTCGTTGTCGAACTCGGTTCGTTCGACTTTGTCGTCCCAGAGCAGCGTGGTGTCGCCCGGGTCGGTGATCTTCACCTTGCGCAGCATCTGACGGATGATGATTTCGATGTGCTTGTCGTTGATCTCCACGCCCTGGAGGCGGTAGACCTCCTGCACTTCGTTGAGCAAGTGCTCCTGGAGCGCGGCGGGGCCGCAAACCTGCAAGATTTCGTGCGGGAGCACGGGACCTTCGGTCAGCTGGCTGCCCTTCTTCACGCGATCGCCGTCGGCCACGATGATGTGCTTGTTGAGCGGGATGAGATGTTCTTCCTCTTCCTTGGTCTCGAGATCGAGGACGAGCAGACGGCGCTTGCCGCGGGCCGTGCCCTCGATTTTGACGATGCCGTCGATCTTGGCGATCTCTGCGGAATCCTTCGGCTTGCGGGCCTCGAACAATTCGGCCACGCGGGGCAGACCGCCGGTGATGTCCTTGGTCTTGGCCACCTTGCGCGGCGTCTTGGCCAGGAGTTGTCCGGCTTCCACCTTGCGGTTGTCGGCCACCACGACGTGCGCGCCGGCCGGGATGGAATAGCTGGCCACGACTTTTTTCTCGTCGTCGACCACCACGATCTGCGGGTGCAGGTCTTCTTTGTGCTCGATGACGACGAGCCCGGTGATGCCGGTCGCTTCGTCGACCTCGCGCTTCACGCTGAGGCCGGGGATCATGTCGCGGAATTCCACGGTGCCCTGTTTCTCGGTCAGGATCGGGAGATTGTAGGGATCCCACTGGACGAACACTTCGCCCTTCTTGACCTTGCCTCCGTCGGCCACGGAAATGACCGAGCCGATGACGATGCTGTGGCGCTCGAGTTCGCGTCCGTCCTTGTCGTTGTAGATGCCGATGAAGCCGTTCTTGTTGAGAACGATGTTGTTGCCGTCGGTCGACTCCACGGTGCGGAGCTCGACGTAGCGGACCGTGCCGTCGTTCTTGGCCTTGATGATGGGCTGCTTGAAGGTCTGGCTGGCCGTTCCGCCGATGTGGAACGTACGCATGGTGAGCTGCGTTCCCGGCTCGCCGATGGACTGGGCGGCGATGATGCCGACCGCCTCGCCGATCTGGATCAGTTTGCCGTTGGCCAGATTGCGTCCGTAGCACTTGGCGCAGCAGCCGCGTTTGGATTCGCAGGTCAGGACCGAGCGGATGCGGAGCTGCTCCACGCCCATGTGCTCGAGGGCCTTGGCGGTTTCCTCGTCGACGATGTGGCCGCTCTTGATGACCGTTTTGCCGGTGACCGGATCCTTGATGCTTTCGCAGCTGGTGCGGCCGATGATGCGGGTCTTGAGGTCGACGACTTCCTCGTCACCCTCGTAAATGGGCTGGACGACGATGCCTTTGACCGTGCCGCAATCTTCCTCGGTGATGATGACGTCCTGTGCGGCGTCGACCAGCTTGCGCGTGAGGTAGCCGGAGTCCGCGGTCTTGAGCGCCGTGTCGGCCAGACCTTTGCGGGCGCCGTGGGTCGAGATGAAATATTCGAGCACGGTGAGGCCCTCGCGGAAGTTCGAGGTGATCGGGCGCTCGATGATTTCGCCGGAGGGCTTGGCCATGAGGCCGCGCATGCCGGCGAGCTGTTTGACCTGCTGGCGGTTGCCGCGGGCACCCGAGTCGACCATGAGGAAGACGGGGTTCATTTCGCTGCGTCCCTCGTTGTGGTCGAGGGTGCGGAACATGACGTTGGAGATCTCCTCGCCCGCGTGGGTCCAGATATCGATGATTTTGTTGTAGCGCTCGCCGTCGGTGATGATGCCCTTGCGATACTGCTTCTCGACCTCGTCGATCTGCTTGTGGGCGCGGTCGATCTCGAGCTGCTTCTCCTTCGGGATGATCATGTCGACGATGCCGATGGAAATGCCGGCGCGCGTCGCTTCCTTGAAGCCGAGATCCTTGAGTCGGTCGAGAGTCTGGACGGTCGTTTTCTGGCCGCCCACTTGGTAGGTGTTCCAGATGATTTCGCTCAGCTGCTTTTTGCCGACTGGCTTGTTGATGAAGCCGAGGCCTTCGGGCCAAATCTCGTTGAAGCGGACGCGGCCCGCGGTGGTTTCGACGACTTTCTTCGCCGGATCGCCGTAGACGGTCTGCTTCCCGAGATCCGGGTTCTTGTAAAGGATGCGGGTGTGCGTCTTGATCGCGCCCTCGGCGATGGCCAGTTCCACCTCGGTCGAGTCGGCGAAGAGCGGCAGGCGCACGTCGCGGTTTTTGTCCGTGATGCGCGGGTTCTGCGTGAGGTAGTAGCAGCCGAGGGTGATGTCCTGCGACGGCGTGGTGATCGGCTTGCCGCTGGACGGCGAGAAGATGTTGTTCGTGGCCAGCATGAGCATGCGGGCTTCGAGTTGGGCCTCGGCCGAGAGCGGCACGTGCACGGCCATCTGGTCGCCGTCGAAGTCCGCGTTGTAGGCGGTGCAGACGAGCGGATGGATGCGGATGGCTTCGCCCTCGATGAGCTGCGGCTCGAAAGCCTGGATCGAGAGGCGGTGGAGCGTGGGCGCGCGGTTGAGCAGCACGGGGTGGCCTTTGGTCACCTCTTCGAGGATGTCCCAAACGATCGGTTCCTGGCGCTCGATGATTTTCTTGGCGCTGCGCACGGTGTGCACATAGCCGAGTTCCTTGAGGCGGCGGATGATGAAGGGCTCGAAAAGGACGAGAGCCATCTTCTTGGGCAGACCGCACTGGTTGAGCTTGAGTTCGGGTCCGATGACGATGACCGAGCGGCCCGA
>JAFMJK010000183.1 GCA_017853515.1 Chthoniobacterales bacterium
GAAAAATTTCACCCCGCGGATTTTGTCCGCCCCGAATTCCGCAGCCAGCTTGCGCGCGATCTCGTCCTTCCACGTCCGCTCGAGTTCGAAACGCACGCTCGATTGGAGCACGCGCAC
This sequence comes from Chthoniobacterales bacterium, assembly GCA_017853515.1. Lineage (GTDB taxonomy): Bacteria > Verrucomicrobiota > Verrucomicrobiia > Chthoniobacterales > JACTMZ01 > JACTMZ01. The sequence continues at coordinate 118 of JAFMJK010000183.1, forward strand.
GTAAAGAATGCCGCCGCGGATTCTATCCGGTTCGGATTGCGAGGCGATAAAGTCGCCGACCATGCCGGACCAGGAGCGGCGCACAGCCTGCTCGTCGATGGCATTGCCCATCCCGAGCTTCGGGAGGAGCCCGCGCAGAGCGTCGGCGATCCCCGATGTGCGAGCGCCCGGATCACGGGGTTCGCGGTAGCGGCGCCACTCGGCCATCACGGTATTGGCCCAGCGGCTCATGCGAGTTGAGGGATGAAAGTTGAGAGAACCGGATGAGTTCACTCACCGTTACGCCGGCGCTACGAACCGTTGTCCCCGATGGCTTCGACCGGGCAGCCTTCCATGGCCTCGATGCATTTGGCTTCCTCTTCGGGCGTGGTCGGCTGCTTGTAGACGTAGGAATACCCGCCGTCGTCGCTGCGGGTAAAATTGGCGGGCGCCGTCTCGCGGCAGAGATCGCAGTCGATGCACTGGTCGTCCACAAAGAATTTCCCGGGGACGTTTTCAGAGTATTTGTTTTCGAGTTCGGCCATGGCAGTAATCAGGTTCGACCCGCCAAGATAAAAAGATGCACCAGCCATGCCAAGAAAAAGCCGGCCTGAAAGAGGTGATCCGCTTCTTTGCCTGGCTGGGATTGGTCAGTTTCGGCGGGCCGGCTGGTCAGATCGCGATGCTGCGGGAGGAACTGGTCGAGCGCCGGAAGTGGCTCGGGGCCGATGAATTTTCCCGCGGTCTCAACTTCTGCCTGATGCTGCCCGGACCCGAAGCGCACCAGCTGGCCATTTATTCGGGGTGGAAAATGCAGGGCCTGCGCGGGGCGATTGCCGCGGCGGTCTTGTTTGTTCTTCCGGCCGCGCTGCTGCTCTGGATTTTGTCCGCGCTTTACGCCTGTTACAGGAACATCGAGGCGGTGCAGACCGTGTTCGCTTTGGTCCGTCCCGCAGTGCTCGCCATCATCATCGCCGCTTTGGTGCGCATGGCGCGTCATCATCTCGGCGGCGGACGCGCCTGGTTCATGGCCGTGGCGGCTTTCGTCGCCATGTTCTTTTTCGCGGTCCCCTTCCCTTGGATCATTGTTTTTGCACTCGGCCTGGGATGGGTCACCCGCGCGGCAGCGAAGACAAACGCAGCCGGTGACATGGCAAAACCGGCGCCCACTCCTTGGCGCGCGGCAGGTGTGATTTTGCTTTTGTGGATCGCGCCCATCCTGCTCGCGGTCCTTTTCTTCGGCCCCGAAACCCTGCTCGTCTCGCTCGGCCTCTTTTTCAGCAAAACGGCCTTGGTCACCTTCGGTGGCGCTTACGCCGTGCTGCCCTACGTGGCCAACCACTCCGTTGCCTCGGGTTGGCTTTCTCCGACGGCCATGCAGGACGGACTCGCCTTGGCCGAAACGACGCCGGGACCCTTGGTCATCGTTCTGCAATTCGCCGGATTCTTCGCCGGATGGAACAACCCCGCGCCCCTGCCGCCATTGGCCATGGCCACGTTGGGTGCGGCGATCACTACATGGGTCACGTTTTTGCCGAGTCTGCTTTTCATTTTGCTCGGCGCGCCGCACGTCGATCGCCTGGCGCAAAGCCCGCGAGCGAGCGCCGCTCTGGCCACGGTCGGTGCCGCGGTGGTCGGCGTGATTGCCAATCTCGCCGCGTGGTTCGCCGCCGGAGTTTTCGCGCCCGGAGAAGATCTCGCGCTGTCCGCAGTGATGGCCGGCGTTAGCCTCTGGCTGCTCGTAGGTCGAGGTTGGAGAATTCCCTCGGTAGTGGGAATGGCCGCGGCAGCGGGATTGTTGAAAGTCTTGGTGGTGTAGCGGCGATCTATGACCGTCGCACGAATTCATCCGGCGGTCATAGACCGCCGCTACAACTTCAGCCCTTCGCTCCGTCCAACTCCGGAATCTTCTCGTCGCTTTCCTCCACGCGTCCGCCGAGATGCTTGGCGAGGAATCGCTCGATAGCGCGGAAAAAATAAAGGCGATTCTCCTCGTTCCCGAAACCGTGGCCTTCGTTGTCTTTGACGATGTAAGGCACATCGACGCCGCGTTTCTTCAGCGCCTCGACGATCTGGTCGCTCTCCGCTTTTTTCACCCGCGGATCGTTCGCGCCCTGCGCGATGAGCAAAGGCGATTTGATTTTGTCCGCGGAAAAGAGCGGTGAGGCCGCGGTGAGCAGATCCTTTTCTTTCTCCGGATCGCCGATCATTTCGTAGTTCATCTTCCGCATCGGCTCCCAGTAAGGCGGCACCGTGGCGAGCAGGGTGAAGATGTTCGACGGACCAACGAAGCTGACGCCGGCGGCGTAGACATCGGGCGTGAAGGCGAGCCCGGCCAACGCGGCGTATCCGCCGTAGCTGCCGCCATAGATGGCAATGCGTTTCGGGTCGGCAATTCCTTGGTCGACGAGCCACTTGGCCGAGTCGGTCAGGTCGTCCTGCATGGTCTTGCCCCACTGCTTGAAGCTTTTTTCCCAGAAAGCGCGGCCGTAACCGGTCGATCCGCGGAAATTGACCTGAAGCACGGCGTAGCCGCGGTTGGCGAGGAACTGCGCTTCGGCATCGAACCCCCAGGCATCGCGAGCCCACGGTCCGCCGTGGACGAGGAGGACTGCCGGTAGGTTTTTCGGATCTTTGCCCGGCGGGAGCGTGAGGTAGGCGGGCAATTCGAGACCGTCGCGCGCCGCGATGCGCACCGGTTTCATCGGCGCGAGATTTTCTTCCGCAAGCCACGGTGTCACGTCGGCCAACTTGCGGAAGTCGCCGGTCTTGTCGTCGTAAAACCAGAACGCTCCGCGCGAGCGGTCGCTCATCGTGCGGACGATGAATTTGTCCTCGTCGCGGTTCTTCGAGACCAAAGCGACTTCATCGCCCGGGAATTTCTTCTGCAGCTTCTCCTGCAGCTCGCGGCGCCATTCGTCGAAGAAATGGTATTCCGTTTTGTCGCGCGTGAAGGTTGCAGCGGTGAGGACTTTGCGTTTTTCGGAAGCGATCAACCCGCCGGCATCAACCTCGGGATGCTCGAAGAGAACCTCCAGCTCTTTGCCGTTCTGGGGGTCGAGGCGGACGATGGCCGCCTTGTCGCGGCCGAGGTTCGAAGTGGCGTAAAGCTCCTTGTTATCGAAGGTGAAAAAGGCTGGATCGACGCTCTCGCGGAAGTCCGTGCTCAGGACTTTTTTGAACGGCTCGTCTTCCTTGGCGCGGTAAAGCAGTTCGGTGTTCACGCCGTCGGTCTGCACCGCAGCGCGGACTTTGCCGTCGTGGTCGGTGACCCACGAGGTCACGCTGCCGGGATTTTCCGCGACGAGCTCCATTTCGCCGGTGCGCGTGTTGAGCCGGAAGACGTCGAATATGCGCGCATCGCGCTTGTTCATGCTGACGAGGAGGTGGTCCTCATCGTCGCGCAGGTCATCCACCACGCCGACGCGCACCTCGGGGAACGGCGTGAGGTCCTTCTGCCCGGATCCGTCGGCATTGACCGCATAGAGATGAAAGTTTTCGTCCCCGCCGTCGTCCTGCAGGTAAACGATCTGGTCCTTGGCCGACCAAAAATAACCCCCGATGTCGCGCTTGGTCGCCGAAGTCAGCCGGCGCGCTTCGGCGCTGCCATCGACCGGCTGGACAAACACATTGAGCCGGCTCTCCCACGGAGCCATCCACGAAATGTAGTCGCCACCCGGGCTGACTTGGTAAGCGGCCGCCACCGGATTGCGGAAAAAGTCGTGCATGGGGATGAGCGGGGACGCGTCGTTTTTCGCGGCGTCTTCGGCCAGGGCGATGGAAGTTGCGGAGAGGAAAGCGAGGAGCAAAACGCGGATCATGGTCGAGGTGAGACTCCGGAGATGGCCCGCGCGTTCAACCGTTCCGGGCCGGAAAAACGAGCGGGTGAAGGGAATCGAACCCTCGTATGCAGCTTGGGAAGCTGCCGTTCTACCATTGAACTACACCCGCGAAGGAGAAGTGAATTCTGTCCGCGCGGGACCGGGCCGCAAGGGGAAAATCAGCCTTCCGCGTCCCAACCGACGGGTTCATCCGGCAAATGGCGGAAAAAATGGGAGTCCCGCAGGGCTACCCAGTCGGCATCGACCGCGCCGTTGACCCGGCGGATTTCGTCGGTGTCCTCGACCCGTTTGCTTTCGCGCCATTCGGCAAGGGTCCAAGCGCTGACCGGCCCGAAGGTGGTGCCGTCCGTGCAGCGCACCTCGTAGCGCGCGTGGAGGAAGTCGGCTTCCGCGTCCATGCCAATTGCATGCGCCCGTCACGCCGCTTTGTAAAGCCCCGCTTTGGCCCGCTCACCAAGCAACATTGACCGGCGGGACAACAATGGAAGCGTTGGCCCCGACCAGCGTGCCCTCGGATTCCTCGATCGATTCGACGATGCCGTTGA
>JAFMJK010000184.1 GCA_017853515.1 Chthoniobacterales bacterium
CAACGTGGCGACCAAGACAACGAAGGGGCGGGAGGTGGTCGACGCCATCAAACTACGGCTCCCGCTCTTCGGCGTCCTGATCAAAAAGGGCTCGATCGCGCGCTTCAGCCGGACGCTCGGCACATTGGTGACCAGTGGCGTGCCGATCCTGCAGGCGCTCAACATCACGAGGGACACCGCCGGCAATGTGGTGCTCTCGAACGCGATCCAGAAAGTCCACGACAGCGTCAAAGAAGGCGAATCCATCGTCGCCCCGCTCGAAAAGAGCGGGCTCTTTCCGCCCATGGTGGTGAGCATGATCGACGTCGGTGAGGAGACCGGCCAATTGCCGGAAATGCTCCTGAAGATCGCCGATGTCTACGACGATGAGGTCGACAACACCGTGGCCGGACTGACCTCATTGCTCGAGCCGATCATGATTGTTTTTCTGGCCGTCATTGTCGGCACGATTGTCATCGCGCTCTTCCTGCCGCTGATCGACATCATTCAAGGCCTGCAAGGCAACTAGCGCGGCGCGGTCAACTGCGCCAGCCCGCCGAGGAGAATCTGCGACCACACCTCGAGGCGCTCGCGGCGCGAATCCAGCTCGGCGGCGCCCAAAAACTCGATGTCGCGGATGGCGTCCTCGCGCGCCTCGATCTCGGTCGTGTCCACGTCGATGATGTGGACGATGCCGAGATGAACACGGCCGACCTCGGTGGAATCGTCGTTGATCAGGGCCGACACTGTCTGCCGGTAGCTGGCGGGAACGATGAGTTCCTCGTTGAGTTCGCGCTCGACGGCCCGATTGTAGGCCTCCGGATCGAAGTGCGCCGCGCGTGTATCGCCGTCATTGATGTGGCCGCCGATTCCGATCGATCCCTTGGCATGAAGGCGGGCCTCGCCGCCCGATTTGCCGCGGACATAGTGCAGATAGCGGTCGCCGCAGCGGATGACGAGGTAAGGTATGATCTGTTTGTAGGTCGGGTCCTCCTCGGCCGCCGGACGGGGAAGGAAGAGGTTGTTGGCCGGGTCGAGTAGGGCCGGCATGTAGCGGTCGACTGCCAAGGAGAGGCCTTCGAAGACCCCGAGCTCGTCGAGGACTTTTCGGGGCACGCACAGGATATTTTCCACCGGATCGGTCATGGCGGCGGAGGTTAGACCGCGCCGATTTTTTGGCCACAAGAAAACCGCGTTTTGCGCTCCGCCGCAGTTCCTCTAGAGTCAGTCCATGGCCGCACCCGATTTCGCCCACCTGCACCTGCATACGGAGTATTCCATGCTCGATGGCTCGGTGCGCGTTTCCGACCTCATGGCCAAGGTCTCCGAGTTGGGCATGCCCGCGGTGGCCATGACCGACCACGGTGTCCTCTACGGTGCGGTCGAGTTCTACAAGGAAGCGCGCAAAGCCGGCGTCAAGCCGGTGCTCGGCTGCGAGCTCTACGTCGCGCCGGGCTCGATGCACGAGAAAAAGGCGTCCTCGGGAAAGGAGGCCGCATTCCATCTCACGGTCCTGGCCGAAAACGACGAAGGTTGGGCAAACCTGGTCAAGCTGGTCAGCGCCGCCCACCTCGAGGGCTTTTATTACAAGCCGCGCGTCGACAAGGAACTGCTCTCCCGCCACGCCAAGGGGCTGATTTGCCTGAGCGGATGCATGAAAAGCGAGATCAGCAGCGCCGTGCTGGCCGGTGATCCGGGGCGCGGCAGAAAATTGCTCGGCCAATACCGCGACATCTTCGGGCCGGAGAATTTCTTCCTCGAGCTCCACGATCACGGTCTCGACGCGCAGCGCGATCTCAATACGCAGCTGGTTCGCTGGAGCAAGGAATTCGGCCTCGGGCTGGCCGCGGCAAACGATGTGCATTTTCTCGAGCGCGGACACCACGAGGCGCACGACGTCATGGTGTGCATCGGCACGGGCGCGATGGTGCAGGACGAGCGGCGTCTTCGCTATTCGCCCGAGCTCTACCTCAAGAGCCCGGCGGAGATGGCCGAAATTTTTGCCGAGGTGCCCGAAGCTTTGTCCAACACGGCGCGCATCGCGGAGCGGTGCGATGTCGGCATGGAATTCGGAAAGCTGCGTTTTCCCGTTTTTCACACGCCGAAAGGCGAGCCGCGCGAGGCCTACCTTCGCCACGTTTGCGAGGAGGGGTTCCGCCGCCGCTACGGTGCGGATGCGTCCCGCGAACTGCACGAGCGCCTCGATTACGAGCTCGGCGTCCTCGAACGGCTCGGTTTCACCAGCTATTTCCTCATCGTCTGGGACTTCATCCGCTTCGCCAAAGAGCGGGGCATCCCGGTCGGACCGGGCCGCGGATCGGCTGCGGGCAGCATGGTGGCCTACGTGCTCGGTATCACCGACCTCGACCCCGTCCGCTACGGTCTGATCTTCGAGCGCTTTCTCAACCCCGAGCGCGTCAGTCCCCCCGACATCGACGTGGATTTCTGCCAATCGCGGCGCGGCGAAGTGATCGGATACGTGCGCCAAAAATACGGCGACCGTTGTGTCTCGCAGATCGTCACGTTCAACCAACTCGGCGCGAAGAGCGTGGTCCGCGACGTGGCCCGCGTCCTCGGGCTCAGCTACGGCGACGGCGACCGCATTGCCAAAATGATCCCCAACGAGCTCAATATCACGCTCGAGTCGGCGCGGGAAAAAAATCCCGATCTCAAGTCGGCCATCGAGAACGAGCCGTCCACCCGCCAGTTGTGGGGCTACTCGCTTGTGCTCGAAGGATTGTCCCGCAACGCCGGTATCCACGCGGCGGGCGTGGTCATCGGCGACCGCGACCTCTCCGAGATGGTTCCGCTCTGCCGCGGGAAGGAGAGTGAAGTCATCACGCAATTTTCCATGGAGCCGCTCGGCGATCTCGGGATGCTCAAAATGGACTTCCTCGGGCTGAAGACGCTCACCGTGATCCGCGACGCCGAGGAACTTATCCGGCGGCACAAGCCGGACTTCGACATCGAGAAGATCGCGGTCGACGACCAGGCCGCCTTCGACGTTCTCAACCGGGGCGAATCGGTCGGCATATTCCAGTTTGAAGGCGGCATGTCGCGCTACTGCCGCACCTTCGGTTTCAACAGCCTCGACGACATGAACGCGCTCTGCGCGCTCTACCGCCCGGGCCCGATGGCGCTCATCCCGGATTACATCAAACGCAAAAAAGGCGAGACCAAGATCAACTACGACCATCCGCTGCTCGAGCAGATCGCCAAAGAAACCTACGGCATCCTCATTTACCAGGAGCAGGTGCAGCAGGCTGCCAACCTGCTCGCCGGCTACAGCCTCGGTCAGGCCGACCTGCTCCGCCGCGCCATGGGCAAGAAGGACAAGGAGAAGATGGCCAAAGAGCGCGAGGTGTTCATCGAGGGCTGCCGAACAACGAACAACATCCCGGAGAAAAAAGCCGCCGCCATTTTCGACCTGCTGGAAAAATTCGCCGACTACGGTTTCAACAAGAGCCACAGTGCGGCCTACTCGCTGATCAGCTACCGCACGTGCTGGCTCAAGGCGCACTATCCGGTCGAGTTCATGTGCGCGGTGCTGAGTAACGAAATCAACGACACCGACAAAATCGCGTTCTATGTCGACGAGGCCAAGCGCATGGGGCTGACCATCCTTCCGCCCGACCTCAACCGCAGCATGCTCAAGTTCGTGCCCGAGGAGCACGAAGGGGCCGTGGCCATACGCTACGGCTTGAGCGGAATCAAAAACGTGGGCGAGGGGGCCATGGCCGAGGCCGTGGCCGAGCGCGAGCGGGGCGGACCATTTGGGTCTTTGGAGGACTTTGCCTCGCGCATGGACCCGCGCGCGGTCAACCGCAAGTCGATGGAATGCCTGGTCAAATGCGGCGCCTTCGATTTCACCGGCGTGGAGCGGGCGCAGATGGTCGAGGATCTCGAACCGGTGCTGGCGGCCAGCGCCTCCCACCATCGCGACATCTCCGCCGGGCAGCAGAGCCTTTTCGGCTCCGAGTCCCTGCCCATGGCGCCGCGGGGTGGAGGGCTTCGCCGCGCGCGGCCCTTCAGCGAGTCGGAGCTGCTTTCGTTCGAGAAAGAGCTTCTCGGATTTTATGTCACGGCGCACCCGCTCGACGCCTACCGCGGATCGGTCGAAAACGGGAAATTCGCGACGGTCGCGTCTCTCGAGGAGCTGGACGACCGGGCCACGGTGCGCGTGGCGGGGATTCTCGACTCGGTGGAGAAGAAGTTCACCAAGTCCAGCGGCAAGCCGTGCGCATTCCTCGCGTTGGAAGATTTCACCGGCAAAGTCGAGGTGCGCGTGTGGAGCGAGGCGTTCGAAAAGTATTCGGGGCAGCTGGTTCCCGGACGCGTGGTTCAGGTCACTGGCCGTCTGGACAAGCGGGACGACAAGCCGGCCGTGACCGCAACCGAGATCAAGCCCCTGCCGCCCGACCCGGGCAACGAGAGGCCGGTGATCCTGCGTCTTCCCTGCGGGCGCTCGGGGCGGCGTCA
>JAFMJK010000185.1 GCA_017853515.1 Chthoniobacterales bacterium
ACCTGCGCGAGATAACGCTGGAGGAGGCTGTCCAACTGTGTCGCCGCTGCCATCGTGGGGCGCCTTTCTGCTTCTACAACGGAAACACCTTTGCAGCGATTATCCGCGATGTGATGAACCAGTTGGATCTGCCGGAAAAGCGGAAAGCGGCGGCCAGAAGTCTGGCTGGACACATCGTGGCGGGTGTGGCGACCGCAGAGGAGGAGAGGGCTTTTCGGAAGCTTTGCGCGGAGTTGGAACGTTGATCGCTCTGGTGTCGCCGCCGTCTTTGAGACGCCCCCTGCCGGATGATGAGTAGCATTGGACGTTCTCAGGATCAGAAGAGATCCATCTGGTCGGTGAAAGCGCGCAGTTTGTGCGGGCGTTTGCGCTTCTCGGCCAAAGCCGGCTTGCCTTCGGCGGTGAGTTCGGAGCTTTCGAGATTGGCCAGGATTTCCCGCGCGCGTTTGAGAATGGTTTCCGGCAACCCGGCCAACCGCGCCACTTGGATCCCGTAGCTCTGGTCGGCGGGCCCTTCGATGATTTTGCGCAGGAAGATCACTTCGTCGTTCCACTCGCGCACCGCCACATTGCAGTTCGTCACCGCCGGGCGTGTGCGGGCGAGGTCCGTCAATTCGTGGTAGTGGGTGGCGAACAAAGCACGGCAGCCGGTCACATCATGGAGGTGCTCGGCCACGCTCCAGGCAATGGACAATCCGTCGAAAGTCGACGTGCCGCGTCCGATTTCATCGAGAATGACCAGACTCCGACCGGTCGCGTTGTTGAGGATGTTGGCCGTCTCGCTCATCTCGACCATGAAGGTGGATTGTCCGCGGGCCAGATCGTCGGTCGCGCCGACGCGCGTGAAAATGCGGTCGACGATCCCGATCTCCGCCTCCGCCGCGGGAACGAAGCTTCCGGTCTGGGCAAGGAGAACAAGCAAGGCCACCTGACGGATGTAAGTGCTCTTCCCGGCCATGTTGGGTCCGGTCAGAATGACGAGGCGGTGCTTTTCCGTGTCCAGTTCCGTGTCGTTCGGCACGAACCGCCCCGCGGCCATGGTTTGGTCGAGAACGGGATGGCGTCCGTCGGTGATCTTGATCACACCGCCCGTCGTCAACTTGGGTCTCGCGTAGCGGAAAGTGCGCGCTGTCTCGGCAAGTCCGGCCAAGGCATCGATGCGCGCAATCGCCGCGGCTGCGGCTTGCAGTCCTTTGGTTTCGGCGAGCACGGCGTCCCGAAGCCGGGCAAAAATTTCCGCCTCGAGGGCGCGCGACCGTTCCTCGCCCCCGAGGATCCGGCCTTCCATTTCCTTGAGTTCGGGGGTGATGAAACGCTCCGAGTTGGCCGTGGTCTGTTTGCGCGTGTAGTCGGCGGGGACGGCATCGAGGTTGGTCTTGGTGACTTCGATGTAGTATCCGAAGACCGAGTTGTAGCGGATTTTGAGGGACTTGATGCCGGTGCGGGCGATTTCGCGATCCTGCAACTCGGCGATCCATTGGCGTCCTTCCGTGCCCGCGCGCCGCAACGAATCAAGGTCCGCGTTGTAGCCCTCGCGGATCATGCCGCCTTCGCGGATGGTGGGAGGCGGATCATCGACCAGCGCGGCGGAAAGAAGTTCGACGAGGGGCTCGAATGTTTTCAGTCCGGCTGCCAGCGCGAGCAGCGGGGAATCGGGGCCTTCCGCCAAGGCGGACCGGAGGCCGGGCAGAAGGGCGAGGGAGGAGCCGAGGGCGACAAGGTCGCGGGCGTTGCCCGAGGCGAGGCTGAGTCGCGCGAGGGCGCGTTCCATGTCGCGGACTTCCCGCAAAATGTCGCGAACGGCGGCCAGCCGTGACGGATCGTCGTGGAAAGCCGCGACCATGTTTTGCCGCGCTCCGATGCGGTCCAAATCGCGCAGGGGGTGCAGAATCCAATCGCGCAGCAGGCGCGCGCCCATCGGCGTGAGCGTGCGGTCGATGGCTCCGCGCAAGCTGGTGCCCTCGGTGCTGCGCGAATCGACCAGTTCGAGATTGGCCTGGGTTGTTGCGTCAAGCAGGACGTATTCCTCCGCGTGCCACGGTTTGGGCGGTGCGAGGTGCGCGGCGTCCCTGCGCAGGCTGCGCGTCACATAGTGCAACAATGCTCCGGCCGCCCGCACGGCCTGCGGCAGAGCGGCGCATCCGAATCCGTCGAGCGATTGCACGCCGTAGTGGTCGCGCAACAGATCGTCAGCTTGGGAGCTGTCGAAGGCGAAGGCGTCGTGCGGCGTCGCATGGAAAGAAAAGTCGTCACCCGTGTTGTCGGGCACGAGGATTTCGCTCGGTTGCAGGCGCGATAATTGGTCGGCCAACGCGGCCTGGTCCGCCATTTCGGCGAGCCGGAATTCTCCGGTGCTCAAGTCCAGCCAAGCCAGTCCGGTCGCTTTTCCCGGACAAACCGCGGCGAGAAAATTGTGCCGGTTTTCCTCGAGTCCGAAATCGTCGAGTGTGCCCGCGCTGAGGATGCGCGCCACTTCGCGCCGCACGAGTTTTCCCGGCGTGACTTCTCCGACCTGATCGCAGATGGCGACGCGTTTGCCGTTCTCGACGAGTTTGGCCACGTAATTGCGTGCACTGTGGTAGGGCACCCCGCACATCGGCACATCGTTGCGCTTGGTCAGGGCGACGTTGAGAATGGATGACGCTTCCCGGGCATCGTCGAAAAACATCTCGTAGAAGTCGCCGAGACGAAAGAGCAGCAGCGTGTTCGGCGGCAACCCTCGCCGTATCTCCTGATACTGGCGCATCATGGGGGTGAGTTTGTCGGCGGCCATGGGGGTGGAATATTAGCGTGCGGCGTGGGGGATGGAAGCCGCGGAGGGCGAAGAGGACGCAGAGAGGGTGGATCGCGCACTCCGAGCGCGATTCTTATGTGGAAATCGCGATGGGGACATCGCGATCCACCTTGCGGCATGGGTGGGGGATTGGGCAGGGTGCCGCGGTGGGAGAAAAAGGCATCAGCACCGCCGGGCGCATCGGGCTTCTCGTGGCGCCGGCCATCCTCGCTTTCGTTCTGTGGAGCGACCCGCCGGCCGGCATGCAGTTGGCCGCCTGGCGCACCGCGGGCGTGGTGGCGGCGATGGCCATTCTGTGGATGACGGAAGCAATCCCGATTCCGGTGACGGCGCTGCTGCCTCTCGTCTTGTTCCCGCTGCTCGGCGTCGCGCCGATCCAGGCTGCGGCGGCTCCCTACGCGAACCCGGTGATCTATTTGTTTCTCGGCGGATTCATTCTGGCTCTCGGTTTGCAGCGCTGGCGCCTGCATGAGCGGGTTGCTTACTGGATCGTCGGTCGCACCGGTTCGCGGGCAAGCAGGGTGTTGGCCGGCTTCATGGCGGCGACCGCTTTTGTCAGCCTGTGGATCAACAACAGCGCCACGACCGTCATGATGCTGCCCATGGCTGTCTCGGTCGCGGCCTTGTTCCGCGAACATCTGCCGGGCGACGAGCGTGCGCAGGCGGGGATCGGGTTGGCGCTGATGCTTGGCGTGGCCTACGCGTCGAGCATCGGCGGAATCGGAACCCTCATCGGCACCGCGCCGAATGCCCTGATGGCCGGATTTCTCGCGGAAAACTACGGCTACAAAATCGGGTTCGGCCAATGGATGCTCGTCGGTGTTCCGTTGGTCGTGGCGGGTCTGGTTCTGACCCATGCCGTTCTGGTGCGCGCGTGCCTGACGGACCGGCGCCTCGAAGTTCCGGGTCTTTCCGCGGTCGTGCGCGCGGAAGCGGCGAAGTTGGGCCGGTGGACACGCGGGGAAATTTCCGTGGCCATCGTCTTCACTCTCGCGGCGGCCGCTTGGTTGGCCCAACCGTTGCTCAAGCCGTGGATCCCGAGTTTGTCGGATGCCGGCATCGCCATGGCAGCGGGTGTTGCCTTGTTTCTCATCCCGGTGGATTGGCGCCGCGGCGAATTTGTCCTTTCCGGCCGCGATTTGCGCGATCTTCCGTTCGGTGTCCTCGTGCTCCTCGGCGGGGGACTGAGCATGGCGGAGATGGTGGACAAAACCGGTCTGGCCGCCTGGCTGGGCTTGTGCACCGCGGCGTGGCAGGGATTTCCCGTCGTGGTTGTTGTGGTCCTCGTCACGGTCTCGATCCTTTTTCTCACGGAGCTGACGAGCAACACGGCGACCACGGCGACGTTTCTGCCCGTCGTCGCCTCGGTCGCGGTGGGTATGGGTCAGAGTCCGATTCTTCTCGTCGTGCCGGCAGTTATGGCCGCAAGTTGTGCGTTCATGTTGCCGGTGGGAACACCACCCAACGCGATCGTCTTCGCCAGCGGTTTGGTGCCTTTGCCGCGCATGGCCAAGACCGGACTTTTCGTCAATCTGGTCTTTGTCGCGCTCATCCCTGTGGTCGTGCTGACCATCGGCATGCGCGTCTTCGGCGTCTCGCCGTGAGTGCGG
>JAFMJK010000186.1 GCA_017853515.1 Chthoniobacterales bacterium
GCCGACTTTGGTATTATTGATCTTACTCCTGGTGGTTACCCTTACCTGGATACCTTTGGGTTCGACCTGCTTGACTCGACCGGCACGAGCAGTCTGGCAAAATTTTCGCTCAACCCCAGCACGGCCACCTTGCAGGATCTTCGTCTTGAATGGACTCTTAATGGAGTGGTTCAGACCAACAACCCCGCGGCGCCCACTCCTTTCGAGATCAATTACGGGTCTCTCTATCGCATCACTGCGACTCTCCAAGGCTCCTTCTTCGATCTCTCGGTAGCTGGGTTGGTTGCGCAAACAAACGGATCCGGCACCGTTACGAACTACTCAGTGGTTACCAATGTGAGCATTATCTCCGGCGGTGCCCTGTCTGGCGCTTTCTCGGCAGTTGATTTCGGAACTGCAGCGCTGAACTGGGAGCTCGCCTCTGGAGACAACCTCCAACCCGGCCCGAATTACATGATTCTCAACACAATGTCCGTTGAAAACACTGTCGTTCCCGAACCGGGCACGTGGGCTGCTGCCGCGCTCCTCTTTGGGCTGACAGGCATAGTCTTGTGGAGGCGAAAGGCTACAGCGGCGGCCGTCTCACTCTGAGACTGACTGGCACGGCCCCTTACATCGGGTGCGGTGGCGCAGCCATAGGTTCGCCACCTGTAAGCTTAGCCCGTCTTCTAACTGCGATGCGTTCTTGTGCGTTGTTGTTTTTAGCTATGGCTCTGGCCTTGGGCCATTCGGCCTCCGCCCAGACATGGGACACCGGCTACTTTAACACCACAAACGGCTACGGCCCTGCCAACTCCAGCCTGAGCGGCGCGCCGACCAACGTGGCGGGCGGTTTTCAGTGGCAGACCACGGACCCAAAGGAGGTCAATGGCATGTTCCGTCAAGCCGGTTGGACATTGGGCGCTTTCAATTCAGGCAACAAAAGCGCCCTGTTCGGCGGCTACAACGCAGCGTCTGGCTCGAATAATTGGCCGGGGGTGACCAACCCGGTGCTTTATCGCAGTTTTTCGAATCCAGCCACGCAGACTTCACCCGTCATAGTCGTTTCCTTGGATTTTGGTATTCTCCCTTCCGGAGGAAGCTTTACCAACCGCGACAACTTCGGTTTTGAGTTTCTGAAGTCTTCCAGCTCCCTCAGCCTCGCCGAGTTCGTGCTCAATCCGTCGGCCAGCACCCACACGAATCGTCTCCGTCTGCAATGGGTCAGCAATGGGACAAATGTGGTGAGTGACGGACTTACTTTTCAAAGCTACGACCTGCAGTATACCGCCCTCTATCGAATGACCGCCTACATCTCCGGCAACTCGTTCGGAATGTCTCTCTTCGGACTTGCCACGCAGACCAACGGAGTGGGCACCATCACCAACTTCGCGGTGACCAGTAGCAATTGGGTGGTGAAAAACGGTCTTCTTTCCGGATCCGGCACTGCGCAGGACTTTGACCGCTTCGCGCTGAATTGGGATCTGGCTTCGGGAGATACCAATGCTCCGGGTGGCAACTACATGAATCTCAACACGGTGTCGGTTGCTACCGCTGTGCCCGAGCCGTCCACGCTTGCGCTCTTCGCGGTAGCCTCGGCTGCCTTGGGCCTCTGGCACCTGAGGCGCCGGGGCTAGGCGGCAGCTCTTCGCTCGTCGCCCGAGACCAAAGCGCCTATAAGGCGTGCATCCTCATGAGGTCTGCCAACCAGGTTCAAACTTTGCCCAACTTGCTTCTGCTGCTTGGTGCCGCAGCGTCCATCACGATCGCCGGAACGGAGGATGTCTGGGCCATTGCCGTATTTCTCGGGTCTGCCGGGCTGGCCTTGCTGTTTGTGCGCCCCACGAACCGCCTCCCCGCGTTGCCGCTCGTCCTCATGGCGCTTTTTTGCGCCCTCGTCTTGGCCGCTTTTCTCCCGCAGGAGTATTTCCCGCTCCCGGAATGGCGACGTGCTCTTGCGGAACTGGGCACAGTGCCGCTGGCCGGATCGGTCAATCCGCAGCCATGGCTCGGATGGTTTTGGTGGTGGCTACTCGCCGGGACCTGCCTCGTTGCCGCCGCGTTGCTTACGGCCCCGCTCGAGACCAGGTCGCTCGCGCTTTTCCTCCACGCCGCAGCGCTTTTCGTGGCGTGCTATGCGGCACTTGCTATTTTTGCATCGCAAACCGGATGGAAGTATCCCTTCCACGGCGGTGCTGTGTTCGGTTTTTTGCCCAATCGGAACCACACCGCCACCCTGCTCGTGGTCGGCGCGGTGCTTTCGTTCGGCCTCATGCAATGGCGCATCACGCGCGGCGACAAGGTTGCGGCGGGTTTTGCCGCTCTGTGCGGCGCGCCCTCGCTGGCCGCTCTGCTTTTTTTCTCCACCTCCCGTGCCGGGGTTGTCTTTCTGGTGGTGGGGCTTTTTGTTTGGGCGCTCGGTGCCTCGCGGGAACCTGCCGCACGCAAGCGAATCCTTGCCGCCGTCGCTATTCTCGCGGTGTTTGCCGGACTGCTGTTTGTCTTCGGCGGCAGCACGGTGCGTGATCGTCTTGCCGTGCTTTGGAGTGACGCCGTGTCCGTAGAGACGGAAGAAACCGGGAAGGATGTCGATTTCCGCCAACCGATCTTCCGCGACACCGCGCGAATGATCTCCGACGCGCCTTGGAGCGGCAGTGGTCTCGGGCAATTTCGCTACGTGTTTGCCCAATACCGGCAGGATTCCGCCCGCGCGGCTAACGTCCTCCACCCGGAGAGCGATTGGTTGATGGTTGCGGCGGAAAGCGGGATTCCTTCCGCCTTGGTCCTTGCCGGATTGGCCCTTTGGTATGTGGCTGCCTGCTGGAAGTCGCGATCTGCTTCCGGAGGAATGTTGCGCTGGACTGCGGCTAGCGCCGTGCTCGCCGCTATCCTTCATGGCGCGATCGATGTGCCTTGGCATCGTGTTTCGCTCGGATGGTTTCTCCTGACGCTTGCCGTTTCGAGCGCGCCTTCCTCCGGTCGTGCCGCGCGCGCGCCCGTGTTGGCCCGTCTCTTGTCCGTTTTCGGCGGCCTCGTGCTCTTGGGCGCGGCGAGCTGGATTGGACACGAGAAAATGGAAGGCCGCTCGCCCTTGCCGTATCGCTGGCCCGAAATCTCGAAGCAACTGCAAGCCCTCGGTGAGGCCAAGCGCTACGAGGAAGCTGAAGCAGTCGCGCAGTCCGCTGTCCGCCAGTTTCCGCTACGCTACGAGTCTCATTACTGGCTGGCCGGTCATCTGCGCTCTTTTGCGGAAACAAAGCAAGAGATCGACGCCGCCGTCGCCGCGGCTCTTGCCGTCGAACCTGTTCTGGCCAAGGTCCCCGCCGAAAACGCCGTCATCCTGCAACCCGTGGATCCCGACGCCGCCATGCAAGCCTGGCAAATTGCCATCCAGCGCTCGGCTGCCATCGACAAGAGGGAAGATCGCGATGGTCTGTCGAGCGCCGGGGGTCAAATCCAAAATGCCTTGAGTGCTTTCAAGGACGACAATGAGAGGCAGATGGCGCTCGGTCGGGGACTGACGGGAAATCCTGTGCTTTTGGCGCATTGGATGGCCCAGGCGAATCCCGAAGTCGCCTCCGTGATCATGCGCGAGTTAGCCGACGATGAGAAGTTCCTCGAAGCCCTTCCGCCCAAGCAGCGCCGACAAGTTCTTTCGCGGTGGATCGCGTTGCCCGAGGCGCAACGGGCGGTCGCCTTCATGGAGGAGCGTGAAGCAGTGTCGGTGAATGGTGAGTATTGGCCCGTGCTCGCCCGTTACTATGCCGCGCAGGGCGACTTGCCCCGCGCTGTCCGCCGGGTCGCGTCTTCGTGCCGCATCGCGTTGGAAGCACCGCGCGACGGTGATGGGGGTTTACTCGGTGAGATGGCTGCCCTGATCGCCGAGGGCAACACGGTGGCGGCGCGCCGCTTGGCCAACGATGCCGTGACGGCCACCAAACCGGTCGGGGATCACTTGGCTGCAGCCATGGCTTATTTCGCTTCGCAGGGAGACTGGGAGTCAGCTTGGAAAGCCGCCTCGCGGCTCGCCACACAGGCGAAAACAGGGCAGTAATGGCCGTTTGCCATGAATCGAACGTCCGCCGCCTCCCGCCCTTGGAGTGCCACAAGGCTTGCCTTTGCCGTGCTGGTTTGCGGCCAAGCGGCGGCGTTTACGCAGGTTGTTGCCCCCGTGGCGACGGTCGATGACGTCATTTTCCGCTCGCGCTGGGTGGGACAGCAGGTCGACCGGCCCGACCAGATCGGCATGGTGCCGACTGACGCCGGCATTACCCCCGTGGAGGACTTCGCCACCAAAGTGCGGGAGGGGCTGCACATCGGGTCCCTGAGGATCCGCCCGGGGTTGGCCACAGGCTGGGAATACTCGGACCGCAACTCGCAGGGGCAAGACACGACCAGCTTGGAAAACAACCAG
>JAFMJK010000187.1 GCA_017853515.1 Chthoniobacterales bacterium
CGTCAATCCCGAGGTCGCGCAGAGTGGTTTCGAGCGCGGGCGCGACATCCTTCGGACTCATGTGGCCGTTCCACAACTTGCCGGTGATGAACAACTCCTCGCGCGACTTGATGTATCCACGCCGGATCGACTCGCGGATCGACTCGCCGATGAGGTTTTCGTTTTCGTAGGCCCGGGCGGTGTCAAGGTGCCTCCACCCGAGACGCACCGCCTCGATCGTCGCATCCTTCATCAAATCCTGGGCCCAGTCGGAATGAAAAGTCCCGTATGCTGCGGCCGGCATGTTGCGGCCCGAGGGGAGGCGTAGCTGGCGGACTGTCTCGGGGTCGATTTCTGCAAGCGTGCGGCTGCTCATGATGCAGGTGCCATTGATAAAACGCCGCACCCAGCGCGAATAGTGTCTTTTTGCGTTTTTACAGTGACGTTTTGCGCTAAGATGATCATTGGTAGCTCCGGGCTCACCATCGATGAGAAAGCGCAACGTCCTGCTGGCCATCACGACCACACACCACGGGCTTTACCGCGGGGTCGCCCGTTTCGCCCGTGAGCACGACTGGCATCTGACCACCGACATGCTCTACGCGGCGACCATCCCCCGGGGCTGGCAGGGGGACGGGATCATCTCCCATGTCGGCTACTGGAACGAACTGGCCGACTTCATCCGCGGCGCCTCCTGTCCGCGGGTCGAGCTCACCAATGTCCGCCAGGATCTGGGCGTCCCCTATGTGGAAGGCGACAACCGGGCGATCGGGGAGCTGGCCGCCGCGCATTTTCTCGAAAGGGGCTACCGGAACTTCGCGTGGTTTCCTTTCACCAACGACGGGATCAACAACGAGCGCCGTGACGGGTTTGCCGGGGCGCTCGCCGCGCGGGGTTGCGCGGTGGCGAACCTTCCGCCGCTGCACGAACTTCGCGGTTTCCAATGGCGGGGCAATTGGGCGAAAAACCTCGCTGCTGCCGGCAAGGCGCTCGCCGCCCTGCCGAAGCCCGTGGCGGTTTTTTGCTACAACGACTGCGCCGCCGCGAATGTGCTCAGCATCTGCCGGCAACTCGGCATCCCGGTCCCCGAGCAGGTTTCCATCGCCGGTGTCGACAACGACGAATTGCTCTGCGAGGCGGTGACGGTTCCCCTGACCAGCGTGGTGCACGATCTGGAGGGCGTGGGTTACCGCGGGGCGGCGCTGCTCGAGGACATCATGGATGGCAAGGCGCCGCCGGAAAACATCCCGCGCATTCCCCCCAAAGGCATCATTGGCCGCCAGAGCACCGATATGCTGGCGGTGGAAAACCTCGAGGTCGCCCGCGCCTTGCGCCGCATCAAAGAACGCTTCACCGACTCGTCCCTGCAGGTCGCCGACATCGTCGCGGCCACCGGCATTTCCCGTCGCCCGCTCGAGATCGCGTTCAAGCGCGAGGTGGAGCGCACGATCAACCGCGAGATCCTGCGCATCCGTCTCGAGAAGGCGTTCCACCTCCTGCGTCATACCAAGCTCAACGTGCGGAACATCGCGGCGTCCGCGGGGTTCATGAGCCCCAACCAGTTCCACCGCGTTTTCCGCGCGCAAACCGGCCTTTCCCCGAAAAGATTCCGGGCGAAGGCCGGATAGGCGGAGATGCCGGAAGCGCGATGAGGAACCGGGCGGGTCCGCCTGCCGGGATTTTTTCCGCCGGGCAGACTTGGCCCGTCGCCGCGGCAGAGTTACTTTCATTTCCTTTTCGGCTCGCCGATCCTTCCAATCCCCAACTCCCCCGTGAAAACATACCGTAACTACATCAACGGAAAGCCGGTTGCCTCGCAAGGCGACGAGGCTCTCGAAGTCATCAACCCTTCCACCGGCGCGGTGGTCTCGCGTGTGCCGGAGTCGACCGATGCCGATCTCGACGCCGCGCTCGACGCCGCGCACGCCGCGCAGCCGGCCTGGGCCAAGCGTCCCGCCATCGAGCGGGCCAACCTGCTGCGGCAGATCTCGGCCAAATTGCGCGAGAACGTCGGTCCGCTCGCGCGCACCATCGTCGAGGAGCAGGGGAAAACTGTCGGCTTGGCCGAGGTCGAGGTGAATTTCACCGCCGATTACATCGACTACATGGCGGAGTGGGCGCGGCGCATCGAGGGCGAGATCATCCCGAGCGACCGTCCCGGCGAGAGCATCTTCCTTTTTCGCGAACCGTTCGGCGTGGTCGGAGGCATCCTGCCTTGGAACTTTCCCTTCTTTCTGGTCGCCCGCAAAATGGCCCCGGCCCTCGTTTGCGGGAATGCCATCGTGCTCAAACCCAGCGAGGAAACCCCGAACAACGCTTTCGAGTTCGCGCGGCTCATCGCCGGAACCGATCTGCCGCCCGGACTGGTCAACATCGTCTCCGGCCGCGGTGCGGGCGTGGGCAAAGCGCTGGCCGGCAGCAACCGCATCGGGCTGATCAGCTTCACCGGCAGCGTGAACACGGGATCGGCCATCATGGCCGCCGCCGCGAAAAACATCACGCGGGTCAATCTCGAGCTGGGCGGCAAGGCGCCGGCCATCGTTCTCGACGACGCCGACCTCGATCTGGCGGTCACCGCCGTGAAAAATTCGCGCATCATCAACAGCGGGCAGGTCTGCAATTGCGCGGAGCGCGTCTACGTGCACGAAAAAGTCGCCGCCGAATTCACCGAAAAGCTGGCCAAGGCCATGGCCGCCGCGCGTTGCGGCGATCCGCTGGCCGATACCGGCGTCGACTACGGTCCGATGATCAACAAGGCCGGGTTCGACAAGGTCGACGGGCTGGTCCGCCGCGCGGTGGGCGAGGGGGCGCAAGTCGTCACCGGCGGCGGGCGTGCCGATGTCGCCGCGGGCGGGCATTATTTCCAACCCACCGTGCTGGCCGGTTGCCGCCACGACATGGAGATCATCCGCCACGAAACCTTCGGCCCCGTTGCGCCGGTCGTCGCCGTCTCCGGATTGGAGGAGGCGGTTGCTTTGGCCAACGATTCGGAATACGGGCTGACCTCCTCGGTTTACACGCGCAACCTCAACGCGGCCATGCATGCCTGCCGCGCGCTGCGTTTCGGCGAAACCTACGTCAACCGCGAGAACTTCGAGGCCATCCAAGGCTACCATGCGGGCTGGAGGAAGTCGGGCATCGGCGGGGCCGACGGCAAACACGGCTTGCACGAATTCCTGCAGACGCACGTCGTCTACCTGCAGGCCTGACCGCGGCGACGGCTGATGGTCATTTTGCCATGACGCAAACAAACGGCGAGGGCATCGGATTTTTCGGCAGCATCATTGTCGATCGTATTCTCGGGATCAACGGGTGGCCGCGCGAGAGCACGCTCGGGCTCATCGAGACCCGCGAGGCGACCGGCACGGGCGGTTCGGCCTGGAACGACGCGGTGAACATCCGCGCCATCGACCCCTCCGTGCCCCTCCATGTCTGCGGCGTGGTCGGCGACGATGCCATGGGCAAGTATGCGCTGGATCATCTGGGCGCACGCGGCATCGATACATCGTGCGTGGAAGTCACGACGGAAGCGGACACGAGCTACAGCATCGTTTCCAACTCGCGCGCCACCGGCCTGCGCACCCACCTCCACGCCAAAGGCGCGTGTTCGCTTTTCGATTTGCGGCACATCGAGGCGTTTCCACGTCGCGTGGCCATCGCGCATCTCGGTTACCTCATGCTGCTCGACGCGCTGGAGCAGGGGGAGGGCGACGGCTTGCGCGCCCGTGCCGCCCTCGAGTTGCTCGGGGACAAGGCCGGCAAGGTGGCCGTCGACATCGTCTCGCTCGACGGCTCGCCGGAACGCTTCGGCACAATCGTCGGTCCGTGTCTCCCGCTCATCGACTACCTGGTCATCAATGAATTCGAGGCGGGCGCCATCACGGGGACGGAAATCCGCCGCGCCGACGGCACGCTCGACGGCGATGCCTGCCGGGCGGCGGCGAGCCGCCTGCGCGAGTGCGGTGTCCGCGACACGGTCATCATCCATTTTCCCGAGGGTGCGCTCGGCGAGGGATCGGACGGCGCGGAATTCTGTCCGTCGTTCGAAGTGCCGCGCGAAGAAATCGATTGCGTGGTCGGCGCGGGTGACGCCTTCGCCTCCGCCGTCCTCTACGGATTTTACACCGGAAAGCCGCTGCGCGACTGCCTGCTTCTCGGCAACGCCAACGCGCGGCACAACATCAAGAGCAGTTCCTGCACCGACGGTGTGGTGCCGCTCTCCGTGCTCGAGGAAACCATCCGCCGCGAACCGCTCCGTCGCGCGGTGATGTAGGGTTTCGTCCGAGCGCGCGGCAAAACAGTGTCGGGGTTGGTGGAGGAATGGTTTGATTCCGGCAGTGCATTGCGCTCGTGATACCAAACCAGAAAAGGATCCGGACTATCGAACAAGGTTTTGAGGGTAGGGACA
>JAFMJK010000188.1 GCA_017853515.1 Chthoniobacterales bacterium
CGCGCGACGCCGCCTTGACGGCCTTGCAAACGGTGGGCGGTTACGAAGCGGCGCTCCAACTCATCCGCTGGGTTACCGAAGTGCCCGCCGCTGCGGTCAAGCCCTACCAAGGCGTCTTCCGCCGCCTTGCTCCGCAGATCAGCGCGGCCGACGCGCTGTGGAAGGAAGGCTTCGCCCCGGCCTACACCGCGGCCACGCCGGAAAAACAAACGGCCTTGCTCGTTCTCGTGCCGGGCATGCGCAGCCCGGGCACCGCGTTGGCCCTTGTGGAGTGGATCAAAGCGGGGCGCCCCGACCGCGACGCGCTCATCGAGCAGCTCTTGGCCTGGCGCGATTTCGACGCCTCGCAAGCACTGCTGCAGACCGCCACGCTCCCGGGCTTGGACGAGGCCACCCGGACCAAATTGTTCCAGTCGGCCACGCGTCTGCTTTATCCCAACGTCAACGCCAAGCCGCCGCAGAAAATGCAATACGCCAAGGCCCTGCTGGCCGCCGCGCCGGAAGGGCCGATCCGCACGCTGGTCGAAACTTCCATCGAAGAATCCAAAGTCGGACAAGCAAAACCGAAACCACGAAAACCGAACAAACAACAACCCGAGCAACCAAAACGCTGAACACCATGCCAAGACCAATCACCCTCTTCACCGGCCAATGGGCGGACTTGCCCCTGGCCGAACTCGCCCCGCTCGTCAAAAACATGGGCTACGACGGCGTCGAACTCGCCTGCTGGGGCGACCACTTCGACGTGGACAAAGCCGCCGCGTCGAAATCCTACGTGCGCGAGCGCTGGGAACTCCTCGCCGACCACGGCCTGACCTGCTTCTCGGTCTCCAACCACCTCGTCGGCCAGGCGGTCTGCGATCCGATTGACGAACGCCACAAGGCGATTCTCTCGCCCGGTGTGTGGGGCGACGGCGATCCCGAGGGAGTCCGGCGCCGCGCCGCGAAACAAATGATCCTCACCGCCAAGGCGGCGCGCGCCTTTTTCGACGCCAAGCCGGGCTTCGCCAAAAACCCGCACCGTATCGCCGTCAACGGCTTCACCGGTTCGTCCATCTGGCATTCGATCTACGCCTTCCCGCCCACCTCGCAGGAATACTGGGACGCCGGGTTCGCCGATTTCGCCAAGCGCTGGACCCCGATTCTCGACGCCTTCGACAAAGTGGATGTCGATTTCGCCCTCGAGGTCCATCCCACCGAGATCGCCTTCGACATCGCCAGCGCCGAACGCGCGCTGGCCGCGGTGAAAAACCATCCGCGCTTCGGCTTCAACTACGATCCGTCGCACCTCGGCTACCAGGGCGTCGACTACGTCGCCTTCATCCGCAAATTCGGTCCGCGCATTTTCCACGCGCACATCAAGGATGCGTGGTGGGGCCACGGCGACGGCTCGGTCGGCGTCTTCGGCGGACACACCACGTTCGGCGACGCCCGCCGCCAGTGGGACTTCCGCTCGCCGGGCCGCGGCGACATCGACTTCGAGGAAGTCATCGTCGCCCTCAACGACGTTGGCTACGCCGGTCCGCTCTCGGTCGAGTGGGAGGATGTGCGCATGGATCGGGTGCACGGCGCAACCGAAGCCGCCGATTTTGTCCGCCAACTCGACTTCGCCCCGAGCGCGGTGGCCTTCGACGCCGCCTTCGACAAAAAGAAAGGGAAAAAGAAATGAGCGCGGCCAAACGCAAAATCCGCATGGGCATGGTGGGAGGCGGGCGCGGCGCCTTCATCGGAGGCGTCCACCGCATGGCCGCCGCCCTCGACGGCCAGATCGAACTGGTCTGCGGCGCGTTCAGTTCCGACCCGCAGCGCTCGCGCGACTCGGGAGCGGATTTTTTCCTCCCGCCGGAGCGTTGTTACGGAACATTCGATGAAATGATGAAATCCGAAGCCGCCTTGCCGCCCGGCGAGCGCATGGACTTTGTCTCCATCGTCACGCCGAACCACGTCCACTTCCCAGCGGCCAAAGCCGCGCTCGAGCACGGATTCCACGTCATCTCCGACAAACCCGCCACCTTCGACCTCGCGGAGGCGAGGGAACTCGGCGCGCTGGTGGCCAAGACGGGCCTGCTTTACGGGCTGACCCACAACTACACCGGGTATCCGCTGGTCAAAGAGGCCCGCGACATGGTGCGCGCCGGTCAACTCGGCAAAATCCGCAAGGTCGTGGTCGAATACCCGCAGGGTTGGCTCTCCACGCGCCTCGAGGAATCCGGACAAAAACAGGCCGCGTGGCGCACCGACCCGGCGAAGTCCGGCGCGGCCGGCTGCCTCGGCGACATCGGCACGCACGCGGAGAACCTCGCCGAATTCATCACCGGCCTGCGCATCGCGGAACTGGCCGCCGACCTCACCACCTTCG
This sequence comes from Chthoniobacterales bacterium, assembly GCA_017853515.1. Classification (GTDB taxonomy): domain Bacteria; phylum Verrucomicrobiota; class Verrucomicrobiia; order Chthoniobacterales; family JACTMZ01; genus JACTMZ01. The sequence goes on from JAFMJK010000188.1 coordinate 2,360, forward strand.
TCGACGGACGCCGGCTCGACGACGACGGCAACCTGCTGCTCCGCTTCGAAGGCGGGGCCAAGGGCATCCTGCACGCCTCGCAGATTTCGCCCGGCGAGGAGAACAACCTCAACATCCGCGTCTACGGCGAGAAAGGCGGACTCGAGTGGCACCAACAGGAACCGAACACGCTCGTCGTGAAGTGGAACGACCGACCGACGGAAATCCGCCGCACCGGCCTCGGCTACCTCGGCGCCAATGCCGCCGCGCACACCCGCATCCCGGCCGGCCACCCCGAGGGCTACCTCGAGGCCTTCGCCAACATCTACCGCAACTTCGCCAACCATCTCCGCGCGGTCATCGACGGCAACAAGCCGGACGACACCGCGCTCGATTACCCGAAAATCGCCGACGGCATCCGCGGCATGGCCTTCATCGAGGCCGCGGTGGACAGCTCGAAAAACAACGCGCGCTGGACGAAACTCGACGCATGAAAACCAAACGCTCCGTTCTCGCCATGCTGCTCGCCTCGACGCTCGCCGCCGGTGCCGCCGATGCGCCCAAGCGTGTCCTGGTCTGCACCACCACCATGGGCTACCGGCATCCCTCGATACCCTACGGGGAAGAAGCCCTCGCCGCGTTGGATGCCTCGTCGCCCGACTTCGAAATCGTCACCTGGGTCCGCCAACCGGACATCGAAGTTCCCAAGCCGCCCAAGCCGCCGCGCAAACCGGACGCCAATGCCGGCCAACCCGAACTCGACAAATACAACACCGCACTGGCCGGGCACAAAGAGGCTATGGCGAAGTGGAACCGCGAGGTGAAACCCGAAGCCGACCGCAAAGCCGCGGAACTCGACGCCGCGATGAAAAAAGCTCTCGCCCCGCTCGACCCGCAGGCCCTGCGCGACAACCGCATCGACGCGGTCATTTTCTGCAACACCTCGGGCAATCTCCCGCTGCCGGACCTGGAAGGTTTTGCCGGATGGGTCCGCGGCGGCGGCGCCTACATCGGCATGCACGCCGGCAGCGACACGCTGAAAGACGCCCTGCCCTACACCGAGATGCTCTGCGGCATCTTCGACGGACACGGGCCGCAGGTTCCGGCCACGCTCCACGCCGGCGACAAGGAGCATCCGGCCAACGGCGGCATCGGCGACATCTGGACGCTCTCGCAGGAGGAGATGTATCGCATCAAAAATCACGACCGCGACAAGGTGCGCTCCATCTGGTTCATGCGCCACGACCCGAACAAAACGGAGGAGAAATGCTTCTTCCCCGTCGCGTGGGTGCGCGGCTACGGCGACGGGCGCGTGTTCTACACGACCCTCGGCCACCGCGAAGACCTCTGGAGCATTGATCCCGGCCTCAAGGACCGCATCAATCCGGTCGAAACCTCCGTGCAATTCCGCAACCATATCCTCGGAGGCATCCGCTGGGCCCTCGGGCTCGCGCCCGGATCTTCCGAACCCAACCCCGCAACCAACTAGCGGATTCACCAACTCCGTGCCGATGAACGGCAACAAGGGGTTCATCCTAGAAGGAAGTTGAGGGTCTATGGCTGAGGGATGAGGGACTGAAAATAAAAGGTTTACCCATGTCCGCTCCACCACCCCAAGGATGATGTCGGGCTGCGGCCTATTACCTTGCTGCTCAATCTCTCAACGCTCATCTCCGTTTTTTGGTTAATCCCTTCTGCATGGATCCGGCCGAGGGTAGGGACACGTAGCTCGCGTGTCCGATGGAAAGAGAGCGGACGAGCGAACCGCTCGTCCCTACCTCAAGTAACAAAGCCTAAAATCTTTGGGACTTGGTATTATACCAAACACCAAAAGGTCGTGGACTTATCGGTAGAGCGTTGTTGGTAGGGCCCGCTGGCTCAGCGGGCCGCTGCCTTTCTGGTGAATGCGTGCGGTCGGCTGCCAGCCGACCCTACCGAGGGGTGTAAAAGTCAAAAAACTTTTCGTGATCGGTATTACTCAAGCATTTCTCCGGCTGCCTCGACGCGCCAAGGCGTCATCGTAGT
>JAFMJK010000189.1 GCA_017853515.1 Chthoniobacterales bacterium
GGCCAGCCGCCCCTACCGGGAGGCGTGAAAAATTGAGGGGCAAAGGGACGATGGCAGCAGTCTCGGGTCTTGCTCCGGTCAACCGAAAAGCTCGCGCGGCAGTTCGTGCCGCACGCCGCAGCGCGGGCACGTGACGGTGATGTGCGAGTCGCCGCCGAATACACCATCGAGATCCGCGCGCAAGGCCGGGGCAATCGCCTCGGCAACGCGCGCGGGCGAACATCCGCAAAAGAAGCGATAAAGGCGCGTCTCGAGAGGCGGGCGCGAATCGTCCTCGAGCAACGCCTGCACTTCGGCCGGATCGGCAGACTGGAGCCATGACGTGTCGCAATCCGGTTGCGCCGCGAGCAGGGCGAAGCGGTCCCCTCCCAATTCGAAGTAGCGCGCCGGGCGTTGCTCGCTGCGTTCGTAGTATTCGCAGGCGGCGCGCAGGATATCCCCGCCCGGAAAAGCCACCGAACTGCGGCGGCGCTCGCCGGCTGCGCCGGCCACTTCTGCATGCAAGACGTTTCCGCCCGTCGCGCGCACGTTTTCCGTGAAAACTTGTCCCGTCACGTGGCCGCTCGGATTCTCGGCCACGGCAAAAAGATTGAGGCTTTCCGCGTCGAGATGGAGCGTCCAAGCGCAGGTCTCGGCCTGCGGCCGGGTGGCCACATGGAGCGTGAGGGCAACGAGGAGCAAATTGAATTTTTCATCGACGCCGCCGCCGAGCACGACCCCGGTTTGTCCGAGGTGCAAATAAAGATCCATGAACATGGGGCCGAAGTCCGCGGCGCAAAGCAACGCGTTGCGCCCCCGCACGAACCGGCATTCGACCCGCGTGGTTCCCTCCTCCGCAATTTCGCTCATGGACGGCGCACGGCAGCGGGGCGCGGCAACGCATGGCTGCGCCACCAAGGCTCGGCGAACAAGCGCCAGACAAAGACGACAAACAGGTAGCTGACCGGCGCGATGATCAGGCCGCAGACCAGACACCCGAGGAGCAAGGGAACAGGCACGGCCGTGAGCGATGCGAGGATCGAGGCCTCGGCATCCGACGGACCCTCCTGCCCGAGCATCCAGGCTCCGAAGCGGTATTGCCAGTAGAGGATGAACGGCCACGTGATCGGATTGGTGATCCAGACGCAGGTGATGGCGGCCGGCACATTGAAGCGCAGAAGATAGGCGGTGATGCCTGCCGGCACCATTTGGAACGGAATCGGCATCGTGGCCCAAAAGAGCCCGGTGGCGACCCCTGCGGCCACGCGGTTGCCGCTCGGGCGCCACAGGCCGGGCGCGAAGAGCCGGTCGCCCAGCAGACGATGCAGCCAAGTGCCGCGGACATGACGTTGTCGGGGCACTTTCTTGATCCACGGACGCAGGCGCGACCGCCGCAGGCGCATGATGCTCATGATTACGCAGTCAGCGGCGCTCGCCCGTTTCGGAGCTTGCAAAGCCGGCGAGGTCGTTTAAAACGCGCATGTCATGAAAAAAATCGAGGCCATCATTAAACCCTTCAAGATGGAGCATGTCAAAGAAGCGCTTGCCGAGATCGGCATCGAGGGCATGACGGTGACCGAGGTCAAAGGATTCGGCCGGCAAAAGGGACACACGGAAATCTACCGCGGCAGCGAGTATACCGTCGATTTTCTCCCCAAAGTTAAAGTGGAACTCGTCGTCACCGACGAAAACGTCCAGCGGGCCACGCAGGCCATCGTCAAATCGGCCAAGACCGGCAAGATCGGCGACGGCAAAGTCTTCGTCCTCCCCATCGAGGAAGCGATCCGTATCCGCACGGACGAGACCGGCGACCAGGCCATTTGACCGGCCGGTCCGCGCGGCGCATCCGACGTGGATAATTTCCAGGCATTCATCCTCGGCCTCGTCGAGGGCATCACCGAATATCTGCCCGTCAGTTCGACGGGGCATCTCCTTCTCGCGCAGAGGTTGCTCGGAATTCCCTCGAGCACGGCCTCCGACGCCTTCGCCATTTCGATACAAGGCGGCGCGATTCTCGCCGTGCTCGGGCTTTACCGCGCGCGCGTGGCAGGGATGGTCCGCGGTTTGCTCGGGCAGGACGAGACCGGCAAGAGACTCGCGTTGAATCTCATCGCGGCTTTTGTTCCCGCCGCCGTGCTCGGACTTCTGCTCGAGAAGATCATCAAAAAATACCTTTTCGCCGGCGAAGCGTGGGGACTGTGGCCGGTGGTGGCGGCGTGGTTTGTCGGCGGCATTGCCATTCTCTCCGTCTCTTGGTGGCGCAAGGGAAAAGGCGATTCGCCGCGCGCCGGCCTGTCGCTCGAGCAACTCACCTTGCGCATGGCCGTCATTGTCGGTGTGGCCCAGTGCCTGGCCATGTGGCCCGGAGTGAGCCGCAGCTTGATCACCATTGTCGGCGGCGTGCTGGTGGGACTTTCCCTGCCCGCCGCCGTCGAGTTGAGCTTCCTCCTCGGCGTCGTCACGCTCTCGGCCGCCACGGCCAAAGACGCGTGGGACAACGGCGCGGAAATGCTCGCCGCCTACGGTCCCGTGCCGCTGGCCATCGGGTTCTTTGCCGCGTGGGTTTCCGCCGTGCTCGCGGTGCGCTGGATGGTCGGCTACCTCAACCGCCACGGCATGGAAATCTTCGGATGGTATCGTGTGCTTCTCGCCATCGCCGTGACTGCATGGCTACTCTGGCCCCGCTAGTCCCATGGATCCGATCTTTCCCGACCTCCAGTCCGCCATTCTTTGCGAGGACGTGCGCACCGAGGTCAGCGGGTCGCAAACCCTCGTGGGAGTGATCGGCGCTATTCCGGCACCGCAGGTTCCCATCGGATTTTTCAAACTCTGCCTCTGGACGCGCTGGTGCGGCGGCGTCGGGACTTTCCAGCAGAACTCGCAACTGCTCGACCCCGAAGGAACAGTCGTGGCCGAGGCGTCGATCCGTTTCGAACTCCGCGAGATCGACGGCAGCGCGACCAACGTGCATTTCTTCGGCGGGGTGCAGATCCAGTCATTCGGCGTGCACCATGTCGAGGTGTCGCTCGACGGCGACATGCGCATGCGTTTCCCCGTTCCGGTGGTGCAGGTCGCGCAACCGACCCCGGGCGCGCCGCCTCCGCCGTTCCACCTGCCGGATCCGGAGGCTTAAAAGTCGATCTTCTCCCCGTCCTGGGGGACGACCACGCGCCGCACCTGCGGCAAAGCGCGCGCCGCCTGCTCCGCGATTTTCGCCTCGGCCCCGGCATGTTCCGGAGCCAGGTGATTGAGCACGAGCGTCCCGATGTTTTTGCCCGCGAGAAAAGCAAAGAGCTCGTCCGCGGAAAAATGGGACAACTCGCAAACAAGCAGGTCGCAGGGCGTTCGCAAGGCGGAGTCGAGATCGCCGGGCGCACCCAGATCCGAGGAGAAGACGACCCTCTTGGCCCCGCAGCGGATATCGAGTCCGAAGATTTCGAATTTTTCCTTCGCCGCGGGGTCTATGATGCGGCGCAGGCTATCCAAGTGCGTGGTGGGAAACGGCATCACGTCCACATCCTTCGCCGCCACCACAGATCGTCCCGCCTCCCACGAGTGGAAGGAAAGTTCGAAACCGAGCAATGACGGGGGCAGATACACGGCGCACAACCAAGCCTCCAGCGGCGCGATCAATTCCTTCGGCAGGTAAACTGGCAGCGCCTTGGTGCGCGGTGCAAGCCAGGCGGACTGCAGAAACATGGGCAAACCCGCAGTGTGGTCCGAGTGCCCGTGCGTCAGAAGCACCGCATCGATGTCCGCGCTGGACACACCAGCCTCGACCAGGCGCTGGCTGCAGGGCTCCCCGGCATCGACGAGGACGAGCGACGCGTCGTGCCGGAGCAGGCAGGAGGAAAAAAACTTGCCGCGCACGGGTGCGCCGGGCCCGGTGCCGAGGAACTGGAGGGAACTCACTGCGGTTTTTATTAATCGGCGGCCCTCCTTCGCGCAAGCCGCGGTGCTTGCCGGGTTTGTCGCGCATGCATTACGCTGGCCGCCCCATGCTCCGCGTTTTGCCCCATCTCGCCGCGCTGGTCCTGTGTGCCGCGACTGCGTGGTCCGCCCAGGAAGGGCAGTCCCCGGGCGAGCGCTTCCAATATGCCCCCACGCGCAGTGCGGACGGCTTCGACATGCCGGTGGGCAAGCCCGATGCCGAGGGTTATTATCGCTCGCGCGGCCTGCTCGTCGGGCGCCACATGGGGGACGACTGGAACGGGAACGGCGGAGGCAACACCGACCTCGGGGCCCCGGTCTACGCCACCGCCCACGGACTTGTCGTTTACGCCAAAGACGCCCGCATGGGCTGGGGCAAGCTGGTCATTATCCGCCACGCTTATTGGGAAGGCGCGAAATGGAACTATGTCGACTCGCTCTATGCGCACCT
>JAFMJK010000016.1 GCA_017853515.1 Chthoniobacterales bacterium
GGGCCAGCCGACCCTACCGAGGGGTGTGAAAAGTCGAAAAACTTTTCGTGATTGGCATAACAAAGCCAGAAATCTTTTGGGACTTGGTTTGAGCGCGCAGCTACCGGTCCAAGCTGGGCACGTTCAGTTGGCCGGCCGGAGTGCCGATTGTTCCGATTCTCTTGGGCCACGCCCTGCGCGGCGCGAGCTGGTGCGCGACGAGACGGTCGTGGATGGCCGAGACAACCGCGCGCCCGGTGCGTTTGGCATCCTGCGTGACGCCTTTGTGGCTCCGCGTCACGGTGGAAGCGGTTCCGCCCGCCACGCCGATCAAGACAGGAATCGTCACGGGTGAAGGAATGAAAAGGCTGAACAGCAGCCCGGGCTCCATGTTGCTCCCGCCGGTGGTTTTGAAGCTGAGCCATGGCTTTTTGTCCGACGCGCCGAGGTTGTAGACTTGGACCGTTGTATCCATGCGCGTCCGCCCCGCGCCGAAGCCCACACCGAGGCGCAGGGCACGACTGCCTTGCTGCGCGACGAGCACGCGTCCCTCGACCAGCAATCCGGTCTTCGGGGGTTTCACCCCGCGCTCGAGCACCTTGGTCGGCGCAACCCAGCGCGCGCCGCGCGAGAGAACTCCGTCGGTGATCAGGCGGCCGACTTTGTCGCGCGGATCCTCTTTTGCGGAGGCGGGAATAACGTCGAAGCGCGCGCCCCGGGAAACCTCGAACGGGCGGACAAGCAGCGCGGCCGGCGCCGATTTGGGCGCGAGCGCGGCATTTTCCTGTTCCTCGATCACGCTGACCGATGAACAGGCTCCGAGGAGCAGGCAGACCAAGGGAAGAAAACGCGGTCTCAAGGAACTATCCTCAGGATGCCGTAATCCGCACGGCGGTGGAAATCCGGCTTGGGGCCGCGCTGCGCGGGAAAGGACGAAAGGACAGGCACCGCGCCTTCGGTGTCATAGTCGTAGCGTCCGAAAAAAACATCCCACTCTTCGCCGCGGGTTTTGCCGCCGAGCAGGCTCCACGGCACGGCGATGACCGCGCGCCAACCGGCATCGGCAGGCGCGGCGTCGACGCGGACACCGTCGGCACCGGCGGGCGCGGCGATGCGGGACCGGTAACCGTCGAAAAAATAGAGGGACTTTTTCCCGGCCGGCGTGGCGTGGATTTCCGCGTAGCCGGCTTCGCCGCGGCGTCCGATGAATACTTCGACCGTGTCGCCGAGACGGAAGTGATCCATTCCGTCGTCGCGCCCCGGCGCGACAACGCGGCGGTCCGCGCAGTCGAAAAGAAAAAAGAGGGCATCGTCGTTCCAGCAGACCCGGACGGAAGTTTTTTGCGCTTCCGCGCCGTTCACGCCGCGCAAGACGGCCGGGGAAGATTCGCGCGCGGGCGGTTCACGGAGGACGGTTGCCGCGGCAAAGTCCGGATCACGCGTTGCCTCCAACGCGGGAGCGCCGGATAGAGAGGTGACGGAAGCCATGAGCAGAAAGAGGACGGGCCGCAAGGGGCGGATCATGGCACAACCGGGCGGCCGGGTGAAGAAAGGCCCGGGGGAAAGAAGATGACAATCGGCGCGCCGGGGATAAATTGCCCGGCAGATCCGGGGCGTAGCTTAGCTTGGTAGAGCGCCTGGTTTGGGACCAGGAGGTCGCAGGTTCAAATCCTGTCGCCCCGATTTTCCGCGCCGAGCGCGGCCCGCAGCCCCGCGGCCTTCTGCCACGTCTCCGCGTATTCGCGGTGCGGATCGGAGTCGGCCACGATCCCGGCCCCGACCCCGTAGGTCGCGCGTCCCGCGCGGATGACCAAGGTGCGGATGGCCACGCTGAAGACGGCGCGGCCGGACCAGTCGACGAAGCCGATGGCTCCGGTGTAGATGCCGCGCGCAGCGGGCTCCAATCCGGCGATGATTTCGCGCGCGCGTTTCTTCGGTGCGCCGGTGATCGATCCTCCGGGATAACAGGCGCGCACGGCGGCGAAAGGCGTGATGTCTTCGCGCAACCGTCCCTCGACGGTCGAGACAAGATGGTGCACGTGGGTGAAGGTTTCGAGCGCACAGAGCGAAGGCACGCGCACGCTGCCGTATTCGCAGACTTGGCCGAGGTCGTTGCGCAGAAGATCGGTGATCATGACAAGCTCGGCGCGCTCCTTGGGCGACGCGAGGAGTTCGCGCGCCGCGGCGGCATCGGAAGCCGCGTCGATACCGCGGGGACGTGTGCCTTTGATCGGCCGGGTGCAGATGCGGCGTCCTTCGATTTGCAGGAACGTTTCGGGAGACGCGCTCAGCACGGCCGTGTCTCCAAGCGAGAGATACGCCGCGCAGGGCGGGATATCTTCTCCGAGGAATCGACGGTAAAAGGCGCCGGGAGGTTCCGGCCAATCCGACTCGAGAGTGTGCGTGAGGTTCACCTGGTAGATGTCGCCCGCGGCGATGTATTCGTGCGCGCGCCGCACCAGGCCGACCCATTCGCTTTCCGCAAGTCCGGCGCGAAAACGGGATGCGGGGGACGAACCGGACGGATAAACAACCGCCCCGCGGGACCAGGACGGAAAAACTCCGAAGCGGAAATTGCCGTCGTAATCAAACCAACCGGCAACGCCTCCCTCGCCCGTCGCACAGGCGCGGCCCGCGGACCAAGCCTCCTCCAAAACGGACCAATCCGCCCACGACCCTTCGAGAATCCGATCCGGTTCCACGGCAGCAAGGGGTTGACCGCCGGCGAAGGCCGGACCATCCAGAACGATGCCATCGGCCTGCCCGGAGAGAACTTTTTCCGCGGCATGGAGGGGTCGATCGGCGGCGGCAACAGGGGTCATGGCCCATGGTGGTGCGGAAACCCTTTTCAATTCAAGGCCCGCAGGAGTAAAGTCGGCGGCTGCCATGAAACGGATTGCCCTGCTGCTCTCTTTGACGGCCTGCGCCGCTGTTGGCGTCCACGCCCAGGAAGAGACACCCGCCTTGCCCGAACCGGCGGCGAGTCCGGCGGCAACCCCGGCCGCGGTGGATCCCGAGGACCAAGCGCCGGCGGCCGGCGCGCCGCCCGCCGGCGAGCAACCAAGCGCGGAACTGATCATCGACGCCGAGGAAGCCGTGACCCAAGAACCGGGCCTTCCCGCAGGCGAAGAGCCCCTGCCGCAACTCGAGGGACAGCTCCCCGGCGAGGAAAACATCTTCGGCGACGATCTGTTCGGCCCCGGTGAATTTTACTCGCCCTCCATGCCGGAGATTCCGTCCGCCCCGCCGATCATCGAGGATCCGCGCGAACAGGAGCGCAAGATGCGCATCACATTCCGCAAAGTGCGCGCGCGACTCGAAGGCGATCCCGATCTGCTGTCGCTCAAGGACATGGCCGAGCGCGCCCCGACACCCGAAGATCGTCGCGCCGCGCGGCGTGCCTACTACGCGCTGTTCTTCGCCAAAATCCGCAAAGCGGACAAATCACTCGCGGACTACGCCGACAAACTGGAGAAACAATCGGTGGCCGACCTTTACCAGACGCGCATCCAACCCACCGTCGCTCTCAATCCGCCGCCGGAGCCGCAACCCGCGGCACAATTCATCCCGCCGAACCAATACCCGGACGCATTGCCGATCGACGAGGAGCCGGTCGCGCTTCCTTGAGACGGGTTCAGACCCCGGCGATTGCCGGCAACTCGCCGAGCGAGCGGATGGTGTAATCCGGTTCGACCAAGCCGACGGGTTCTTCCTCCCCCTCCAGCGCGAGCCAACAGGTGCGCATGCCGGCGCGCTTTGCGCCCACGATATCGCGGGCCAGGGAATTGCCGACCATGAGCGATTCGTCCGGCTCCGCGCCGAGCTTGCCGAGCAGATGGCGGAAAATTTCCGGTTCGGGTTTGCCCGTGCCGATTTCGCCGGAAACAACGGCCGCGTCGAAAAACATGCCGAGTCCGGATGCTTCGATTTTTTCGCGCTGCAGGTCGGGTGCTCCATTGGTGAGCAAGCCGATGCGGATTCCGGCGGAGCGGAGTCGGCGCAGAATTTCCTCGGCGCCGGGCAGCCGGTCCTGCAGTTCGCGACGGCGACGGGCGAAGAGGACCCCGAGTTCGGCCGCGAGCACGTCGTCCCCGACACTCTCATCGGCCAGAGCGCGACGCCAGATTTCGGTGCGGAAATGCGGAACCCATTCGCGCAAATGGCGCAAATAATCCTCGTCGCCGTGAAAGTGACCCCACATACCCTCGAAAGCCACGATGCCCAGCGCGTCGCACCGATCGACCGGGGCATGGGCGCGCCAGAGTTGATCGGACGCCCGCTTGGCCGCGGCAGCGAGCCGGCCGGCGTCCGCGCCGGTGCGCGCGGCGGCTTCGGCCGCCGTCTCGGTGAGGGCACGCCGCGAGAGGCGCTCGTCCCAGACAAGCGTGTCGTCGAGGTCGAAAACAACGGCGCGGAATTTCACGGCGTCATTCAAACGCGCCCGAAGAGCCGGAGCAACTCCCGGCCTTCGCGCTCGGGAAAAGTCGGTATGCCGCCGTATTCCTCGAGCAGACGGAAATGCGGAGTGAATATTCCGTCGATTTCCCCCGTGGTGCAACCGAACGGCGGACCGAGGCCGTCATTGTCCGGATCGAGAAAAAAGACGGCGAGCAAACGTCCGCCCGGCTTGAGCACCGAAGCGACTGCCGTGACATAATCGACGCGGCGCGACGGATCGATGGCGCAAAAACAGGTGTGTTCGAAGACGCCGTCGAAGGATTGCTTGAAACCGGGGGGCAAAGCGAACAGGTCGCCCAGGAAGTATCGCTCGTGTCCGACGGGGGGATGGGCGCGGGCTTTTTCCAGGGCGAGCGGCGCGATGTCCAATCCGGTCACATCGAGACCTTGCGCGGCCAAGGCGCGCACGTCGTGTCCCGTGCCGCAACCGGGAACGAGAACACGCCCGGACAGCGCGCTCCGCGCCAGTGCGATACCGAGCGCGGGATGCGCGGCGCCTTTGTCCCAGGGCGTGTCGCCCTCGATGTAGCGCCGGTTCCAGTCCATGCCCCGGTTCAGCGGGACAAATCCGTCTGGCGAAGGAGGCGGAAGCCGCGCCCGGCGAGCACGGCGCTGGCACACTCGAGGTCGTCGGTATGCACGGCGATGAGCGGGCGTCCGCGCGGTCGCACGAGAAGAGTGTAGCTGAAGAAAATATTCACCTCGGCTTCGAGCAACGCGGCGAGCATGCGCGGGAGATCCGGCGCGCCCTCCTCCAGTTCGGCGACGACGAGTTCGCAGGCGCCGTAGGCAATGTCGTTGCGCCCGAAAAGTTCCTCCAGCCGGTCGGGATCGCTCACAATGATGCGCGCGATGGAAGTCTCGGAGGAGTCCTGGATACTCAGGCCGAGGACGACGATGCGCGCTTCGTTGAGCATCTGCACCACTTCCATGAGAGCGCCGACGCGGTTGGCGAGGAAAACGGAATATTGCCTGACTCCCGCGCCGTCCAATTTCTCCGTTGTTTCGGTTGCCATGGCCTTATTTGAAAAGGTAGAGGACGCAAATCTCGCGTGACCCGCGGGCGGATCCTCCGATCTCCAGAATATAGCGTCCGGTGGCGCCCGCTGTCACGCCGGCAGCAGAGACCTTGTCCCTCTTGAACGGCACCAGATCGACCGCCTGTCCGGAAGGATCACGCAGCGTGATCGACGGGCTCTCGCCCGGCGCGGAGCTCGCGGCGCAGAACCAATATTGGTTGCCGGCGAAAAGGTTGAGGGCAACGTGCCGAGGCTTCCCGTCCTGGAGGATTCCCGACCAAACGCCATCGCGCACTTTGAAACCTTCGTTGCCGAGCGCGCCGGCCAGATCGTAGAGCGCGGGGCGCAAGCCGGGGGCCGGCTCCGCGGCGGCAGGCGACGGGCCGGGGCTCTGCGCGAAAACGCCGGACGAGGCCGCCAGAAGAATCAGGAGGAAAATTTTCATTTCTGCTTGGCCGCGGCGGAGGACACGAAGTCCGCCGAAGTTTTCCCGAGGAGCACCGCCCGCGTCGCGGCACCGCCTTCCGGCACCGGGGCTTTCGCCTGCTCCTCGAGCAGGGAAAGGACACCGCGCACACGCTCGACCGCGGGGGCGTTGCGGGATTTTTCCGGAAGCTTGTCGAGGTCGCCGCGCAGACAGGCGAGCAGGGCGGACTGCGAGAGGGTTTCGTCCGCTTTTGCTTCCCCGGACAATTCCGCGGCACGGCTGCCGACCTGAAGCGCGCGAATCCACGCGCCCGCGGCGATCAATGTGGCCAATCCTTCGTCGCGCTGCGCCGCCATGGCCAGGCGCACTTCGTTCGTTGTGGCATCGAGTTCTTCCTTCAAGGCCGACCAGTCGTTGCGGTCGGCAAAATCGCTGATGCTTTTGCCGCGCGCCAGCACGTGCTCGCCCACGCCCAGGGCGCGCGCCAGCGAGATGATATCTTTCCCCGTGTTTTTCACCTGCTGTCCGTCCTGAGCCTCGACGGCGATGTATCCGTCGGTGACGAGCGTGCCGAGGTTGATCGCGGCGAGAGGACGTTCGGCGTAAGTCGTGGGGATGGGATCGCGGTAGAACGCGGCCCAGTCGGGTTTGGCGATCTTGTCGAGCGCGGCGAAAAATTCCGCGGGCGAAGGAACGGTGAGGACTTCGATTTCCCCGGCGTTCTCCTGCGCGTTCGCGACCGCAGTGTGCAGGGCGATCAAGGCCAGCAGCGCGAGGAGTGTCTTGCGCATGGTCGGCATCAGCGGCCCGCGGGCGGGCGGGCGACAGGGCAGCGTCCGCAACATCCCCCGGCGGCATTTTTCCCGAGCAGGCGGTGAACGCGTCGCAGGAGATAAGCGACGGCGGCGACGATGGCGGCGGCTACCGCGATGAGTTCGAACCCGCTCATGAGGCCAAGAAACGCGTGCCCACCTGATAGGTCAAGACTGCTCCGGCCCAGGCGAGCAAAGTCATGTAGGCGAAGGCGAAGAGGGCCCAGCCCCAGTTGGACTCTTTGGCCATGACCGCCACGGTGGCACCGCACTGCAGACAAAGGGCGAAAAAGACCATGATAGCCAGCGCGACGGGCACATTGAAAACGGGTTGGCCGGCCCGCGGGCCTTCGGTCCATCTGTCCGAGGCGAGCGTCGTGCGCAAGTCGCCCGATTCCTCATCCACATCGGAGCCGATGCCGTAGATCGTCCCCAGCGTGGCGATGATGACCTCGCGCGCGGGGAAACTGGCGAGAACACCGACGGTGATTTTCCAATCGAAACCGGCCGGGGCGAAGAGGGGCTGCACGAGACGACCGGCGCGGGCGAGATAGCTTTGTTCGATGTAGGCGGCATCGACACGCCTGTCGGTTTGCGCGGGCGACCCGGCGACGGCGGATGCTTCGATTTTTTCCCGCACGCTTTCGGGACGAGGGAAATAGACCAGCGCCCAGATGATGATGGTCATGGCCACGATGACCGTTCCGGCGCGGACGAGAAATTCCCGCGCGCGCTCCCACATGCGCCACAAAATGTCGCGGAAACGCGGGGCGCGGTAGGGCGGCATCTCGAGGAGAAACGGCTGCGGTCTCGTGCCGAGAACGAACTTGTTCAGCGCCCACGCCACGGGCACGGCGACGGCGAGGCCGACGAAATGCATGGCGAACAAAGTGAAACCGGCGACGCCCGCCCCGTAGGACGGCTCGATAAAGGCGCCGATCATGAGCACATAAACCGGCAGGCGCGCGGAACAACTCATGAGCGGAGAAACAAGGATGGTGGTCAGGCGGGCCCGCGGATCCTCGATGGTGCGGGTGGCGAGCACGCCGGGAATGGCGCAAGCGTAACTCGAAAGCATGGGCACGAAGCTTTTGCCGTTCAGCCCGCACCATCCGAACATTTTGTCCATGAGGAACGCCCCGCGCGCCATGTAGCCCGTGTCCTCGAGGAGCGAGACGAAAAAGAAGAGGATGAGGATCTGCGGCAGAAAGACGACCACGCCGCCCACGCCGCCGATGACACCGTCGATGACGAGGCTCTGCAAAACCGGCCAGTTGTCGAGCAGCGGCGCGACGAGCGATTGGACGGAAGCAACGGCCTCCTCGATCCACCCCATGAACGGACCGGCCCACGTGTAGATCGATTGAAAGACGACAAACATCATGGCGACGAAGATGACCAAGCCCCACACGCGGTGGGTCAGCACCGCATCGATGCGTTCGGTCCAGGATCGCTTCCGTTTTTCCGGAAACTCGATCGTTCCCGCGGTGAGATGCCCGATGTGTTCGTAGCGGAGCAGAGCCTCGGCCGAAAGCGGCTGGATACCGGCGGCGGTGAGGATGTCGCGCGAGGCGGAGAGCAACGGCGCGGGATCGAAACCCGGAGGAATCCCCGCGCGCTCGAGGACGGCGCTTTGACGGTCGAACACGACGCGACGCAGTTCGCCGTCGGCCAGCGGGCGGACACCTTCTTTTTCCAACCCGTCGCGCAGATAGGAGACGGCGCGGCCGACCGCCTCGGGCCAGGGCACTTGGGCCATGCAGGCACGTTCGTCGACGGCGCGGTTGACCGCTTTTTCCAGCGCGTCGATCCCCTCGCCTTTCGTCGCCACGGTTCGCACGACGGGAACGCCGAGGTGGCGCGAAAGAAGTTGCGCGTCGACGCGGATTCCCGCTTTTTCCGCGGCGTCGGACATATTGAGCGCGATGACCAGAGGCAAACCGAGGTCGGCGATCTGCGAGGCGAGGAAAAGATTGCGCACGAGGTTCGAGGCATCGACCACGCAGATGACCGCATCGGGGGCGGGTTCGCCGGCGAGATGGCCGGTGAGAAAATCGAAGGAGACGCGTTCGTCGGGCGAGGACGCGGCGAGGCTGTAGGCGCCGGGCAGGTCGACGAGTTCGACACGGCGGCCGCCGCACTCCCACGTGCCGGATTTTTTTTCCACGGTGACGCCCGGATAGTTCCCGATTTTTTGCCGCGCACCGGTCAGACGGTTGAAGAGCGTGGTTTTGCCCGTGTTCGGATTGCCGACCAGGGCAACGCGCAAAACGGAAGAGGAAAGCGTCGGGGTCTTCGCCATTTTGAAATGCGCGGTTTTTTTCAGTCCGCGCGGTCGACTTCCACCGCGGCGGCATCCGCTTTGCGCAAACTGAGCCGCATTCCGTTGAATTCGATTTCGACCGGGTCGCCCAGCGGCGCGACCTGCACCACTTGCACGGAGGTGCCGGGCAAAAGCCCGATGGCCAAGAGGCGCTGGAACGCGGGATGGTCGGGAGAACCGGGACGAACCCGTCCGCGTTCGCCGATCCGCAGGGCGGACAGCGAACAAGCCGCGCCGTTCATCGGGCGGTTTTTGCCGCGCGCTGCTGCGCTTTTTGCAGGGCGCAGACCAACACGCAGCCGAGCATGCAGCGGCGGAGGGCAATGCAGCCGTTGTCGCAGCGGACCATGACCGGATCGCGCCCGGAGAGAACCTCGACCTCGACGCCCTCGCGGAAGCCGGCCCGGCGCAGATGCGATGCCCATTCGCTCTCGTCGTCCAAAGAGACGACACGGCTGGCGATGTGCCGCGGCGTGGAGGCCAGACTGTGAATGGCGGACTTCGACATGGATCTTAATTGAGACTAAGTCTCAATCTTCGTCCAGGCAAGCGGTTTCGGCGGGGTTCCGGTCCCGGGTGCTTACGGCAGCGGGTAGCGGCTGGTGAAGGAATGGACGCGCTTTTGCAGGGCGGCCAGCGCATCGGGGTCGGAAGCCTTTTGCAGGGCGGCGTGGATCAGGTCGGCGATTTCCATCATTTCCTCCTCCTTCATGCCTCGGGTGGTCATGGCCGGGGTGCCGATACGGATGCCGCCGGTTTTCATGATCGACTCGGTGTCGAAGGGGATGGCGTTTTTGTTCACCGTGATTCCCGCGAGATCGAGAACTTCCTGGGCCTGTTTGCCGTTGAGACCGTGCGGGCGGAGGTCGACGAGCATGACGTGGTTGTCCGTGCCGCCGGAAACGATGCGGTAGCCTAGCATGGCGAGGCGCGCGGCAAGCGCCTTGGCGTTCGACACAACCTGCGCCGCGTATTGTTTGAAGGACGGCTGCAGCGCCTCGTGGAAGCAAACGGCCTTCGCCGCGATGACATGCATGAGCGGCCCGCCCTGCACGCCGGGGAAGACCTGCGCGTCGATCGCTTTGGCGTATTGCGCTTTGCAGAGGATGACGCCGGAGCGCGGACCGCGCAGGCTTTTGTGCGTGGTGCTGGTGATGAAATCGGCATACGGGACCGGGGTCGGGTGCACGCCGCCGGCCACCAGTCCGGCGATGTGCGCCATGTCGACGAAGAGGAGCGCGCCGACCGAATCGGCGATTTTGCGCATGCGCTCGAAATCGATGAGGCGCGGATAAGCCGAGGCGCCGGCCGTGATCATTTTCGGGCGGCATTCCTCGGCCAGCTTGGCCAGCGCGTCATAGTCGATGCGTTCGCTTTCGCGGCTCACGCCGTAGTGGACGACATCGTAGAACTTTCCGGAAAAATTCGCCTTGTGGCCGTGCGTGAGATGTCCGCCGTGGGCCAGATCCATGGTGAGGATGCGGTCGCCGACATTGAGCGAGGCGAAGTAGACGGCGGTGTTGGCCTGGCTGCCGCTATGCGGCTGCACGTTGGCGTGCTCGGCGCCGAAAAGTTCCTTGGCGCGGTCGATGGCGAGCGATTCGACGACATCGACATGCTCGCAGCCGCCATACCAACGGCGTCCCGGATAACCCTCGGCGTATTTGTTGGTCAGGGCGGAACCCTGCGCTTCGCGCACCGCGCGGCTGGTGAAATTTTCCGAGGCGATCAGCTCGATATTCTCGAACTGCCGCCGCTCCTCGGCGTGGATGGCGGCGGCGATGGCGGGATCGGTTTTTTCCAACTCGCGGATGTCGGAGGCGGCGGGATTCGCAACGGTCTTGGTGGTTTGAATGGCGTCCATATTTCTCTGTTGTCCGGTGACTATAGCAAAAACTTTGGGGAGAGCGCGTTTGATATCTTCTTTGCAGGCCTCATAAGTGCCGCGGGTTCCCCCTATGGGGTCTGTTACGTCCGCGCGCCCCCCTTTGGCTGCCTCGTCGAAGCGCAATAGCCGGACTTTGGGCGCCATCTCCGGATAAAGCAGCAGAATCATGTCCAGATGGTCGCGGGTCATGGTGAAGATGAAATCGGCATCCTCCAGAAGCTCGGCACTGACCGGCTGGCTGCGGATTCCCGCAATGTCGATGCCCTCGGCGCGTAGCGCGTCGATGGAATGGAGGCTGGGCGGCTGCCCCCGGCCCGCACCCAAGCCAGCCGAGGCGACTTCGAGGTCTGCCTTACCCTTCGCCATGGACCGGAAAAGTCCCTCGGCCATGGGACTGCGGCAAACATTGCCGGTGCAGATAAAGAGAACTTTCTTCATAGGGAAGCGGCGCAGACGCCCTGGGCGCAGCCTACTGGAGTGGGGCACCAAGTCAACCGGCTCACCCGCCAAAAACTTGCACCCGGGACCGAGGCATGGTCGGCTGCATCCCACCATGAAACGAATCCTTGCCGGTCTTCTCGCCCTCCTCCCCCCGCTGATCTCGGCCGCCCAGCCGGCGGACGCACCGCCGTCCGGTCCCTTCAAGCTCCCCGATCTGCCCTACGCCTACGACGCGCTGGAGCCGCACATCGATACCGAGACGATGAAGATCCACCACGACAAACACCACGCGGCCTACGTGAACAACGCGAACAAGGCGCTCGCCGACCATCCCGACCTGGCCAAGATGGACGTTTACCAACTGGTCGCGCATCTCGACGAAGTGCCCGACGAGATCCGCACCACCCTGCGCAACAATGCGGGCGGACACGCGAACCATTCGCTCTTCTGGCTCATGATGAAACCGGGCGGCGGCGGTCAGCCCTCGGGCGACTTGGCCACGGCGATCGATGAAGCCTTCGGCAGTTTCGACGAGTTCAAAAAACAATTCACCGCGTCGGCGATGAAAGTTTTCGGCAGCGGGTGGGCCTGGCTGATCATCACGCCCGATGGAGAAATGACCATCGAATCGTCGCCCAACCAGGACAATCCCATGATGAACGGCGGCAAACCGTTGCTCGGCCTCGATGTCTGGGAGCACGCCTACTACCTGAAAAACCAAAACCGCCGGGCCGATTATGTCGAAGCCTGGTGGAACGTGGTCGACTGGGACTACGTGGCCGGACGATACAAGGAAGCGACGTCGGCGGATTGAGGCGCGCGAACTTTCCATGATCCTCACGCGCGAACGCATGCTGCAGATCGAGCAGCGGACCATGGCGCGCGGTGTGCCCGCCGATCTTCTCATGGAGTCGGCCGGCGCGAAAATGGCGCGCTGCGCCTCGCAATTCTTTCCCCGGCCGGGCCTCGTCGTTTGCTACGCGGGGAAAGGGCACAACGCGGGCGATGCGTTTGTCGCCGCGCGACACCTCGCCGAATCCGGTTGGCGCGTGCTGGTGCGCTCGCCTTTCCAGAAAACGGATTTTGCCGCGCTCACGCGAGCCAAGCTCGATTTGCTCGGCGCCGACATTCTGACGCGTCCGCTCGAACCCTCCGTGCCGCTGGACGGACCCTTGCTCTTGCTCGACGCGCTCGTCGGGCTCGGCGCCACGGGAGATCTGCGCGATCCCCTCGCCGCGCTGGCCGAAGAGATGAACCGTTTGAGACGCTCGTCGGGTGCGCGCACGCTGGCGGTCGATTTTCCCTCCGGCCTCGATGTTGAAACCGGAACGCCGGGCAATCCCTGCGTGCAAGCCGACATCACCGCGACGGTCGGTTTCGCCAAAAAAGGTTTGGTCGCCGATGCGGCGACGAATTTTGTCGGCCGGCTCGCCGTGCTCGACATTCCGGAGTTCGGTGAACCGGACGAGGACGCGCCGGAAGTCATCACCGCGCCGATGCTGCGCCGTCATTGGCCGCCGCGCGCTTTCGACACGAACAAAGGAATGTGCGGGCGCGTTGTCCTGCTCGCCGGATCGCGCGGCACACTCGGCGCGGCTCATCTCTGCGCGGCGGGTGCGGTGCGGGCCGGAGCCGGACTTGTTTCCCTCGGGGCGACGGCCGATTGCTACGAACTGCTTGCCGGCACGGCCATGCCCGAAGTCATGGTGCGGCCGTTCAAAGCACTGACCGATGTTTTCACCTTGCAGGCCGACGCCATCGGGATCGGGCCCGGTCTCGGCAACGGCCGCGAAGCGCACACCCTGCGCGTGGTGCGGGAAGCACCCTGTCCCGCGGTGGTCGATGCGGATGCCCTGACCATCGTGGCCCATGCCGGGCTGCAGCACATCGACACGGCCGCTGGGCCCCGCTTGCTCACGCCGCATCCCGGAGAAATGCAACGCCTGCTCGCCGGGAAAAAAATCAAAGACCGCGCGCAAACCGCCTCCGACTTCGTGCGGGAACATCCGGTGACGCTTCTGCTCAAAGGCGCGCGCACCGTCATCGCCGAAAAAGGCCGCGCCCTGCGCTTCAACACGACGGGGAATCCGGGCATGGCCACAGGCGGCATGGGCGATGTGCTCACCGGCGTGTGCACCGCTTTGCTCGGACAACACGCCGACGCGTATTTGTCCGCCTCGATCGGCGCCTGGGTTTGCGGACGCGCCGCGGAGATCGCCATCCGTCACGGCGGCGCCTCTGAGGAATCTCTCTCCCCGGGCGATGTGCTGGACAATTTGGGCCGCGCGTTCGATTCGCTGCGCGCCGGGGACTTTTGACACTGATCGCGACAAGCGTCTGACCGGGCCGGTGGATCGCGCCGTCCCGGCGCGATATTCCAGTCGGCAAATCGCGATGAGGACATCGCGATCCACCTTGTGATACCAAGTCCCAAAAGATTTTAGACTTTGTTACTTGAGGTAGTGACGAGCGGCTCGCTCGTCCGCTCTCTTTCCAACGGACACGCGAGCCGCGTGTCCCTACCCCCAAAAACCTTGTTCGATAGTCCAGATCCTTCTCTGGTTTGGTATGATTCGAGACTACGGCGTCGCCACGGGTGCGGGCGGAACTTCGACGGCAATGGGCTCGGGAACCGCGGGCACGACCGCCTCGGCTGGTTCGGATGCAACAGCGGGCGCGGGCGAAGGAACGGGCGTAGCAGGCGCGGGCGCAACCGCGGGATCGGCGGGCGCTGCGGAAGAAGGCATGGTCTGTCCTTCCGCCGGCGCGGGTGTCGACGCCGGCACGGGCGCGGGTTGGGGCAGCGCGGCGCGGCGCGGGCGCGATGGTTTGTCGGCCACCTCGCCGATGACCACGCTGTCGAGACCAACCGGACCGCCGAGGGCGGGAGCAAAGGAATCCACTTTGACCGGCGTGCCGACGGGGAGGAGCGCAAACAACTCGGTCGCGGTTTCCCTCCTGAGCCGGATACATCCGTGCGAAGCGGGGCGATGCCCGGGCACATGGCCGACATGCATGCCGACACCGGTCGTCGTCATGCGCATCCAATAAGGCAGGGGCGCACCGACAAAGCGCCCGCCGACCGGCACCGCGTGATCGCGCGTGTCGGCATCCCCCACCACAGTGGAGCCATCCCCGCCGACAATGTGCCCGTAAAGATTGGAGGAATGGGCCTTCTTTTTCTCGAGAATTTTGTACGAGCCTTTCGGTGTCGGGTGGCTGGAGCGTCCGGTAGCGACCGGGAAATCCATGGCGATGGCCTCGTTGACGAGCAGCAAGCCGCGCTGTTCTCGCAGGGAGATTTCCACCGCGGCATGTCCTTCCGCGGCTTTGGCCACCAGTTTCTCGTCACGGTAAGTCTTTTTGCGCCATCCGGGCTGGCCGCGGAACGCGGCGTGTTGTTCCTTGGCCAGGACCACTTGCGGATCGGGACGACCCGTTTTCAGGCTTTCAAACACCGCGCAGCCCGGAACAAAGAGCGCGGCGGCGAGCGCCGGAAGAAGGGAAAATTGTCGGGCGGAACGCAGGATGATCATCGTCTGCCGGGCAAGCCGGACACGGTTTGCATAATACCGGTGATCATGGAATAGGCAACCAACCCGACGAAAAGCGCCACCATGACGATGACCATGGGCTGGATGAGGGCCGTGACGCGCTCGATGACGACGGATAGCTGCTTGTCATAGCTTTTGGCGCTGCGCTCCAAGGCGCCCCCGAGGTCGCCGGTCGTTTCGCCCACCTGCACGATGTCGATGAGCGTGGGCGGGAAAAACTGCACCCGGGCCACGGCGCGGGAAAGTTGCGCGCCGTCCTGCACGTTCTCCGCCACCTTTTCGAGCAGGTCCTGCAGGTAGACGTTCGGCGTGGCGTTCTTGATCAGCTGCATGGCCTGCATGAGGGAGACGCCGTTGTTGAGCAGGGTGGAAAGGGTCTGGGTGAACTGGGCGTAAAAGCGCATGCGCAGCAGCGGTCCGACCGCCGGCAGGGAGAGTTTCGCCCGGTCCCACCAGGCCCGCCCCTTGCCTTTGCTCGTGTATTGGCGGAACCCGAGGACGGCCGCGGTTCCGACGATCAGGATGACCCACCAGTAGTTGCCGAAAAATTCGCTGATTCCGATGAGAACGCGCGTGGCCAGGGGCAGGGTCTTGCCGGTCTTGGTCAGCATCATGGTCAACTGCGGGAGCAGGAAGGTCATGAAAATGGCCAGCAGTCCGATGCCCGCGGCGAAGATGACCGAAGGATAGATGAGGGCGCTGGTCACACGGCGCTGCAGCTCGCTCATCATGGTGAGGAACTCGACTTGCCGCTTGAGGATTTTCGGCACGGTGCCGCTCGCTTCGCCGGCTTTGACCATGTTGCAGTAGAGGTCGGAAAAACTCGGGCTGGCTTTTTTCAAGGCGGCGGAAAATGTCGCGCCCTCGCGCAGCGACAAACGCGCGCTGGCCGCCACATGGCGCAGCATGCTCTTGTCCTGGCGCTGCTCGATGACCTGCAAAGCGCGGTCGAGCTTGAGGCCGGCTTCGAGCAGTTCGCAGAGCTCTTCGGTGAAAAGCAACACTTGCTGGCGCGAAAGAACGTTTTCGCCGCCGGTCGAGGGCCCGTCCGCCGCCGCGGCCGCGGCTTCGGCGCCTTTCATCGAGAGTTGGAAAGGCTGCAAATTCTGCTGGCGCAGACGATTGAACGCGTCCTGGCGGCTCAGCGCCTCGATTTCCCCGGAGGACTTGCCGCCGCCGGGTTGCAGGGCCTGGTAAGCAAAGACGGGCATGACGCGTTACTCGTCCTGCGCGTTGACGTCGCTCGTCGTGACGCGCATCACTTCCTCGATCGTGGTGGTGCCGGACGCGACTTTGTCGAAACCGTATTTGCGCAACGGCCGCATGCCCTCGCGCTCCGCCGCGGGACGCAACTCGGCCGCGGTTTTGCGGTGCGTGATCATTTCCTGCAGCTTCGGGGTGACCATGCAGATTTCCATGATGGCCAGACGGCCCTCGTAGCCGGTCATCCGGCAGGCCTCGCAACCGACCGCGCGGAGGATTTTGCCGTCGTATTCGGGCGGAAAACCGATGCTGCGCAGGTATTCGGTCGAATAGTCGCCCGGATGCGCCGGAGCTTTGCAAACGGAACAGAGACGCCGCACGAGCCGTTGGGCAAGAAAGGCGCGCACCGCGCTGGCCACGAGGAAGGGCTCGACGCCCATGTCGAGCAGACGGGTGATGCCTCCGACCGCGTCGTTGGTGTGCAGCGTGCTGAAAACCAAGTGGCCGGTCAGGGCGGCGCGGATGGCGATCTCCGCCGTCTCGTAGTCGCGCATCTCGCCGACCATGATGACGTTCGGGTCGCCGCGGAGAAAACTGCGCAGGAGGTTGGCGAAGGTGTTGCCGATCTCGGGTTGCACCGCGCTTTGATTCACGCCGGGCAACTTGTGCTCGACCGGATCTTCGATGGTGAGAATGCGGCGCTCGCGCGTGTTGAGGCTCGAGAGAAAAGTGTAGAGCGAGGTCGACTTGCCGCAACCGGTAGGACCGGTGACCAGAATGATGCCGTTGGGAAGGGCGAGCAACTCACGCACTTTCGACGCGTAGTCTTCATCAAGCCCGAGACGCTCGAGACTGAACACTTCCTTGCCGAGAAGGCGCAGGCTGATGCTCTCGCCGTTGATCGTCGGGATCGAAGCAACGCGCACATCGATCGGTTGTCCGCCGAGCTCGAGGCTGATGCGTCCGTCCTGCGGGCGGCGGTCCTCGCCGAGGTCGAGTCCCGCGGTGAGCTTGAGGATGTTGATGACCGAACGTTGCAGCTTGCGCATCTGCGCAGGGACGGGAACCTCCTGCAAAACGCCGTCGATGCGGTAGCGCACGCGGAGGTCGTCCGACAGCGGTTCGACATGGATGTCGGTGGCGCGCTCGCGCAGGGCTTCGCGGATCACCTGGTTGATGAACTTTTTCACCGAGGCCTCCTCGGACTCGTTCTCGTCGAGCACGTTGACCTCTTCGGCGCGGATCTGGTCGAGTTCCTCGTCGCTCGCGCGCCCCTCGAGCAGTTCCTCGAAAGTCTCCGCACCGATGCCGTAGACTTGGCGCAAGGCGGGAAGGATTCCTTTCCGCGTGTAGACCTCGTAGCGCACGCGTTGCGGAACGGCCTCGGCCACCGCCTGCCGCGCGAGCATGTCGAACGGGTCGTAAGTCAGCAGCGTGATGTTGTCGTCATCGGCGGCGACCGGAAGGAGTTGGTAGCGGAGAGCGATGCGTGCCGGCAACTTGCCCCGCAATTCCGGCGCGGCTTTGGCGATGTCCGCACCGCCCCACGCGAGACGGAACTTGTCGGTCAACTCGCGGTAAAACCCGTTCTCGTCGAGCTCGGAACTGTCGAGCAAAGCGCGCAGCAACGACGACTGGGTGCGTGCGGCATCGCGCAGGGCGGTGGATACTTTCTCGCGATCCGCCGCGCCATGGCGCGCGGCCAGGTCTACCAACTCCGGGATGAGGGCCATGACGGGTGGGTGGTCAGTCGGGCAATGTGGCCCGCCGGACCTCGGGTTCCCGCGCGGGCGCCTCGAGCTTTTTCTCTTTGCGCGCTTTCGGCGGACGCTCCGGGGCATATTCCTCGTAGTCGATGCCGGCCGGGCGGAGCGGGTCGCGCTTCTTGCGGACGGCCGAATCCGGTTCGAGTTCTTCCGCGTCGAAAACCACCGGCGTGTTGGCGAAGGCGGAGGGCGCGGCCTCGGCATACGCCTCGTCGCCGAGATCGCTGCGGTAACGCTCACGCCAGCTGGCTTGGGCCAGCTCTTCGTCATTTTCGACCACGGTCGGTTGCAAGAGCACGATGAGTTCCTGGCGGCGGACCTCGCGGGAGGTCTGCTTGAAGAGATACCCCAAAACAGGAATGCGCATGAGGAAGGGAATACCCGAGTCGTCGGCCTGCATGCGTTCGACGATCAATCCGCCCAGCACGACGGTGCCTCCGTTCGGCACGGTGACGGTGGTGGTGAGTTCCTGCGCGCTGATGATCGGCGCGGTGTTTCCGCCGCCGAAGCTCTGTTCGCCGAGCACATTGTTGTTCGTCTGCACAATGACCAGCGTGACATCCTTGTTGGCGTTGATCAGAGGCAGCACCTCGAGTTTGAGCAGG
>JAFMJK010000190.1 GCA_017853515.1 Chthoniobacterales bacterium
CCACCCTGCAACCTCTCGATGGCGATGCGGTGGAGTGTGATGCGTGCCGTGTCATGTGGATTTATCGCTCCTCGTCGACGCCCGCGCCGGGTTTGTATCGACTCAATGGCAACGGGGAGAGGCGGCCGACGTGCGCGCGCTGCCAGAAGATTGCTGTCGGCTACTTCGAAAGCCGTGGCTTGCTGGAGCGGTGTCCGGACTGCGGCGGCCGCTTGCGCGCGAGAGGCGTGGATATCGTCCGGTAGAGCTGACCGGGATTTGTCTGCGTTTTTCATTTCTCGAGCTTGCGCGGACGGGCTTGCCCGGTCCGACGGGGACAGTTCTGCTGCGCTCGCATGACGCAAGGTCACGGGCGCACCAAGACAGAGGGGCCATTCCCCCGTGGGGGCAACACCTTATGGTTCACCGCCGATGGGCGGAGCAAATTGGCGCCGAAATCAAAATCACATCATGGAAACATTCCGCTACACCGTCGCTCTGTTGCTGGTTCTTCTCGTTCCGGCTGCCTTCGTTTATTGGTTCCTGCTGCACGCGCTGCTGCCGGCTTGGCGGCGGCTCGGCGTGGGTTGGTCCCAGGTTGTCCTTTGGCTTTCGTTCCTTGCCGCCGCGCTTCTCGTCTCTTTCTGGCGCGGCGCCTTGCTGTGGAACGATTACGGGTTCAATCCTCTGGCCACCACGGCCGGCGTGATGTGCCTCGCTGCCGCGGCCGTCTTCCGCCTGCAGATCGAGCGCTTTCTTCCGTGGCGCGCGCAAGCCGGGCTGTCGGAGATCGATCCCTCGGGGCATTCGCAGAATCTGGTGACCGAGGGCCCTTATGCCCATTCGCGGAATCCGCGCTACATTCAGGTGCTGCTCGCCTTGCTCGGCTGGGCTTTGCTGGCCAACTACGCGGCGGGATACTTTTTCGCGCTGCTCTGGGTTCCGCTCGCGTGGGTCATTGTCGCCCTTGAGGAACGCGAACTGCGCCGCCGCTTCGGGCCCGAATACGAGGGCTACTGCGCCCGGGTCTCGCGCTTCTGGCCGCATGCTGCCGCCGTGAATCACAGCGTCAAAGCCTGATCAAGCCCTCTAGCCGCCATGAGCATCAAAAGTGAAGCGATGGAAAACTTGGTGGACAGCCACCCCGATATCATGGACGGCGGACTGCGTCGCGCGCTCCGCTTGATTGACGAAGAAGTCGGGCTGGAAACGGACCCTCTGCGTTTCCGCGCGGATTTCCTTCCCGCCGCGACACGATGGGAAGGAAGAAACCGAACTTTGCACTTTTACGAAATCACCTCGGCTGTCGCCCTGCCTGACGGCACCTTCGATGCCATCCGCGACTTTGCCGAACGCTTGCTCGACGCAGCCGGGTGCCACACGGCGATCTGGATCACCGATGGCGATGGCTGTAACCCGACGAAAGTCTGGGACGTGCGCGATGAGTTGATGTTGGTGGGATAAGAAGCTGAATTAGCCACGGATTAACACGGATAAAAAGCAGGATATGTTTGTGCCGGCACACCGGCACAAACAAAGGCTATTCTGCTCACGTCAAATTCCAGGCGAGGCGCTTGAACTCGACTTTGCGGCGGCCGAAGTTGATCAGGAGGCCGACGGGTTTGTTCGTGGCGGCGAGTTCGTTGAGGAGCTGGGCTTCGTCCGCTTTGCGGTATTCCTCGGCGACTTTGAATTCCGCGATCACGGTGTCATTGACTAGCATATCGGCGATGTAGGTGCCGACGACCTCGCCTTTGTAGCGAACCTCCATACGGCTCTCGATCACGGCATCGAAACCGCGTTGCTTCAACTCGACAGCCATGGCGTTGCGGTAGACTGCTTCGAGAAATCCGTAGCCGAGTGCTTTGTGCACTTCAAATGCCGCACCGATCACCGCTTCCGTGATCTCGCTATGCGGGAGCGTCTTCAGCACGTCGGGATTAAGCTGCCGCCGCATGCGTAGGCCAAGTCTTTAAGGGGAAACACAGGCCACGGATTGACACGGATGTGGAAGGCGTTTTTGCGTCGACTGACATCGGCGCAAAAAGGTGTTGCGGAGGAAAACATGGGCCCGGCTGGTGTCAGCCAGACGGGCCTTATCTTTGTGTTTTATCCGTGTCTATCCGCGTTGATCCGTGGCTACTTCTTCTTTTCTTCTTTTTGCTTTCCGTTGCCGGTCTGCGTGAAGACAGGAGCCATCTGCATTTGCGCGGGTGATTCAACCAGACCGGCGGTGATGGCGTAGCGGGTGAGGCCGGCGGTGTCGTGGATGTGCAGTTTGTTCATGGCGGACTGCCTGTGCTTCTCGACGGTCTTGATGCTGATGCCGAGCTTGTCGGCCGTTTGCTTGTTCGCGTTGCCTTCGGCAATGAGCTGGAGCACCTCTGTCTCGCGCTCGGTCAGGGTGTCTGTCTTGCGCCGCATGAGTTTGCGTCCGCCTTCGCTCTTTTCGTATTGCTCCATTCGGCGTTTCACTTCGGGGGAAAAGGCTTTCAGGCCTTTCGCCACCTCGCGCACGGCGTGGGCCAGCGTTTCGGCGGCCGACTTTTTGCAGACGAAGCCGTCCACCCCGGCTTCGAGCGCGTGGTGGATGTAAAGATCGTCCTCGTAGGCGGTGACCATGACGATGCGGGTGGTGGCGGAGTGGCGGCGGATTTGCTTCGCGGCATCAAGCCCGTTCATGTCGGGCATCGCCACGTCGAGCGTGACGATATCGGGTTTGAGCCTGGCGGCTTTCTCGGCGCCTTCGCGTCCGTTTGAGGCCTGGCCCACGACTTTGATGTCGCTCTGCCTTTCGAGGATGTTGACGAGCGCGTCGCGCATCATCTGGTGGTCGTCAACTATGAGGACTGAGGTGGTTTTCATGGTTTGTTGTCGGCTTCGCTTTTGCGGGGCGGGGGGATTGTAACCCGGATGGAAGTGCCCCGCGACGGGACGGCTTCGAGCAGGAACGAACCTCCCAGCAGTTCGGCGCGCTCGCGCATGCCGAGGAGTCCAAGGTGTCCTTCGCTCTGCGCCTCTCTAACGCGGTGCTCCGTGAAGCCGTTGCCGTTGTCGCCGATTTCGAGGTGCATACAGCCTTCGCGTTGCGCGAGACGCAGCCAGGCGCGCGTGGCTTCTGAATGTTCCTCGATGTTCTGCAAGGCTTCCTGCGCAAGGCGGAAAAGGTGGGTGAGACTTTCGGAATCAAGGATGCTCGCGGCCTTCGGATCGATCTGCATTTCCATCGTTATGCGTGTGCGGTCACGGAAGCTGTCCACATGCTTTTCCAAGGCATCGGCGAACCCGTGGTGGTCGAGAATGGACGGGCGAAGATCGCGGGCGAGGGCGCGAACATCGTCGATGGCTGATTTGAGTTGCTCGCGGAGATCGGTAAGTTCGTGCCGCACCCAAGCGGGCACCGCTGTGTCCTTGGCCAGACTGATCCGGGCGGTGATGGCCGACAGCACCTGAGCGATGTTGTCGTGCAACTCGCGGCTGATCGTCTGCTGCTGTTCCGCCTGCGACCGCAGAAGGTTCTTGGCCAGCAGTTCGAGTTCCTGCATTTGCTCCGTCACCTCGCGCGGATGTCCCCTCTGCTTGCGCCGCTCCATGGAAAGCGGGCGATGAGATACTGCACCATCCCGGGCTCCGTCCGGGGAGCTTTCCCGCAAGTCCGCCTCTTCCGGAGCAAATTTCTCTGCACGCTTCTGGCTCATGCGCGTCGCTGCTTTGTGCTTGGAAATGTTGTTTCTCGGCCGATTGGTATGCTGGCGTAAGTAGTGTGAACGCAAATGATGACTGAATATACATGGGCTGATATCAAGCGCGAAACCAATTCTTTCGCCATGGCTGGCGGTTGTGTGACCCCGCATTCGCATCTTTGTAATGTGACAGTGGCAGCGAATGATCTTCCCCGTATGGCGGCGGAACGCGCCGGGTAGCAGATGGGAGTCGAGCGATTCGCGCGGAATGACGCTATATGGCTCTCCGCTCCGGGGCTCAGGTATGGTCTGCGGGATCAATTCGAGAAGCTCCATTTTTCCAACTGTGCGATGCTTCTTTGCAGCAACAGAATGCCGGCGATGGTTGTCCGCATTCTTGCCTCCAGACAGGCGCTGTTTTGAGTGACAGCCTCGTGCGCTGCGGTGGCGAGCAGTTCCCGCAGCGTTTTCAGTTCGGCGGAGCGCGCCGACTGCAGTTCCCGCAACTCTTGATTCGTGACCTCTTTCGTCATGCGAAACGAGAATACGATCCTCGCGCTATGCGCGTCTGTGGGGTCTTTTCCCCAAAAGTCTCGGCATTATACCAAGGTCGCTCGGCAGCCCGCACGCTTTCCAAAGCACAGTCAGCGGACCGCTGGGCCAGCGGTCCCTACC
>JAFMJK010000191.1 GCA_017853515.1 Chthoniobacterales bacterium
GCGGCCGACCGTTCACCATTCTGATGGCGGACGGAAAATCCTATCGTGTGCCTCATAGTGACTACATCATGCTCGTGCCGAAAGGATCCGCGGTCGTTGTGCACGACGAGGAAGTTGCGACGGTCCTTCCCCTGCTCACGATGACCGGCATTTCTTACGAGGCAGAACCGACTGCGCGTGTGGCAGAGGAAAAATAAAACTTCCTCCATTTTGCGTTCTGCGTTTTTTTACCAATCACCAAAAGGTTCTCGACGTCTGGCAAGGTGGATCGCGCCGTCCCGGCGCGATATTTGCATCAGTAAATCGCGATAGGGACATCGCGATCCACCTCAAGGCATCCGTCCGTAAGCGACGAGTTTGCCTTTCTTTTTGAAAAGGCCGAGAAAGCCGCCATGTCCGCCGTAGGCCGCGCGGGGCTGGAGTTTGTAGATGTTCACCCCGCGCGAATTTTGCGCGCCGGCCATGAGGGGTGTGCCGCTTTCGTCGCGTCCGAGATAAACCATGACATGCGTGACCGGCGGTTTGCGTTTCGGCTTGTAGGTGTGTTCCCAGAAAAGCAGGTCTCCGGGTTTCAGTCGTTTGGTCCACCACGCGGTGTCGGGCGTCCCGCCAAACAAACCTCCGGCGCGTTTGAGGCGGCCGTGCCGGCGAACATACAGGTATTGGTCCGAAGCGGTGCGCGGCAAGGCGACGCCCTTGGTTTTTTCGACGAGAAATTTGGCGGTGTTGGAGCAATCCATGGTGCGCGGGCCATCATCACCCGGCAGCTGCGCGCTGGCGTTGTAGGGCAGCCCCAACGATTTCAGATAGTAGGCCAATTCGTGGAGGCTTTGCGCCGGCGCGAGCGGCGCTGTCAGGAGAAACAAAAGAGGTATGAGGGCCGGCCTCGCCACGAAGGGCATTCTACCTTCCTGGCACCGGAAATCCAAGCGGGGCCAAAAGCCGTTCGCAGGAAACGGAGAGGTGTGGTATGGCTCTTGGGTTGCCGATGTTGAAATCCATACGAGGCCTCTGCTTTGCCGCGACCTCCTTTCTCGTCGCCTGCCAAACGGTCCCGGAGGGTCCGGCGCCCGATTTTGTCCCCGACATGGTGGTGAGCACGGACTACGCCCTCTTTTTCCGTCTGGGGCCGCAGCAGGCCGGAGGCGCCGATTTGAGTTTGCGGACCAACGAATCGGTCATGCTCCTGCGCAAGGAATTCGGCTACAGCCGCGTGCAATTGGAAAACGGCCTCGTCGGTTACATGGCCAACGAGGATATCCAGCCCGCACCCGAGCCGCCGCCCGACCAAGAGCGCAAACGTCTTTCCAAAAAGAAAAAATCCGGACGCGCTTCCTCGCAGCAATACGAGGACTACGAGGAAAATATTCCCATTCCCGATCCGAATCTGGGCCTTCTTCCCGATGATGTTCCGCTCGAGCCTCTGCCGGATCTTCTTCCGGAAAACATCGATGTTCCCGCCCCGGCGCCGGCGCCAACCCGGCAAGCCGAGCCGGTGAAAGAAAAGGGTGTGCCGGAAGCGGACGACGAGCCCGCACCGCCGGTCTCGACTTCGACCTGAGGCGATAACAGGCGAAGGGTGACTCGCGATCTCAGAGCGCGATATCCATCGGAAGATAGAGCGGTTTTGGAAAAGTCGCAGCCGGTCCGCCGGACAAGGTGCCGCCCATGACCTCGCGTCATAGGAGCGCGACGGACCTGTTCCCGTCGGACGGGACCAGCCCGTCCGCGCGGGGCATAAAAGCTGAACCGGCTACAACAAAAGCTATGCCGCTCTAACTACGCCGACCGGGACAGCGCGATCCACCTGAATAGCAGTCAATCCGCGCCGGTCTGCTCCTTGACCAGCTTCTCGTCTTCGTCGACCAGCTTGTTCCACTTTGCGCGGTAGTCGGGATCGTAGTGCTGGTTCATATAGTCGGCCATACGCGTGCGGCGATCGACGAGAGCGCGCAGCGCGTCCGTTGCTTCGACATAAGCCTCGCGCAGAACGCGCAGGGCGGCGGCCTCGCGCTCCCACAATCCGCCGAACGCGCCGGCGAACTCCGCGGCCGACTGCGGTTCGTCGCGCTCGGTCGGATGGTAAATGTCCTCCGGCGGCGGGCGTTCCCCGAGCAAGCGGGGCGCGATGTAAATATTGGTGAACATTCCCTCGCGGTATCGGCGGCGGGCACCCTGGTCGTCGCCCTCGAGGCACAGCACCAGACCCCAGGCGAAGCTGAGCCAGGCATTGGGAATGTCGTTCGGATAATTCTTCGCGTAATACCGGAAAAAGGACGAAGCGTTCTCGTGTTCCGCGCTGAGAAGCAAAAAGAGCGGAAGGTAAAACCTCGCGCCCATATGGTCGGCGCTGTCCAACTGCAACAAGCGCTGCGCGGTATCCGCCGCCTCCCCGGCGCGCGCGAGATGCCAAAGACAGAGCATCGATCCGCCCAGGCTGCGCAAAAACGGCCGCGTCGATTCGTCATCCCACCAGCGCGGCGCGCGACGCTTGAAAACGGGCGACAAATCCTCGTCCACGCCGGCGAAAATTTCCAAAGCTTTGGCGTATTGCCCGGCGGCCATTTCCATGTCCGCCAGTTCGATCTTCGCCTCGTAGTTGGCGGCGTCCAACTCTATCGCTTTCTCGACCGTGGCGCGGCGTTTGCGCGGGGAGCGCAGGCGGCGCGCGTTGCGGATGAGCCCGGCGGAAACTTCGGACGACGGCATTTCGCGCACGCGCGGTGACGCGGTTCCGCCGATCTGCTCCTGCAACTTCGCCTCGTGGCGGGGCGGCAAGACCAGACGCACTTTTGTTTTCCAGTCGCGCCCGAAATATTTCCAATCCTCCGCCACCCACTCGGGCGCTTTCCAGACCAGGAGTTCGTCCGGCGCGCCGACTTCATCGAGTTGCCGCGAAAGCCAATCCTCCGCCGCGATCTGGTCGAGTTCGTCGACGATTTCGGGCGCGACGAGCGGTTCGAAGCGCGGGCCGACGAGCAGCAGCACGGTGGGGAGGAAAAAGTCGTTTTCCACCGGAAGCGGTTCCGGCAAATCCACCCAGCAAAGCGACCAGACGGACGGGTCGTTCTTCAGCGGCTGGATCATGCCGCGGCGCGCGCCGGCGCGGGCAAGGACCATTCCACCGGCACGCGTTGCTTGCGGCCGAGACGGTCGTGGAAAAAGACCGCTCCGTTCTCCATGCCGTATTCGTGCACGAGGCGCGTCACCTTGACGTCGAAGCAGCAGTAGCGCGCGACATCGAGTTTGCGGCCCTGACGCCACCATTTGATCGCATCCAGCCCGTCGGCCGTCTTGCCGCAACCGATCGTGGATTGGGCCACGGAATCGAGACCGACGCGGTGGCCGATTTTTTTCTCGAGATCGACCATGAGATCGAGCGTCGGCACGCCGTGCGCCAGGTCGATCACCGTGTAGCCCATGAGCACCTCGTAATCGAAATTGATCACATTGAAACCGACGACGAGATCCGCGCGCTGCAGTTGTCCGACGAGTTCATGCACGCGCTCCTCGCCGTAGACCGCGTATTTTCCCGTGCCCGTGCTGTAAGTCGCTCCGACCGTCATTCCCATGGCGGCTTTTTTGTCCCACCCGCCCGCATCATTGGCCGTCCGCTGCGTTTCCAGATCGAAATAAACAATATCCGCCATGACCACCCTTTCTATCCGCGTCGCCCCACCCGCACAAGACCCGCCCCGACGCATTCCTCCGGAACTCATCCCAACTGAATACGGAGCACTGCTACCTCCGGCCCTTGGCCGGAAACATGCGCCCGGCGGGAGTCGAACCCACAACCTTCGGCTTCGGAGGCCGACACTCTATCCGGTTGAGCTACGGGCGCGTGATGGAGGAGCAGTAAAGCCCAGCAAGGCACCGGCCTCAAGCGGTAAGGCCGGTCCGCCGGAGGATGGAAAAATTTTTCGTCCATTTTTGGCCTGGGACAGCGGATGTCCCACCCCCTCTGCTGGAGTGGGGGCGTGAAAAACAACCATCCGAATCCCAACCACAACATCTGGAACAACAACGGCACTTACTGGTGCCACTACACCGTTCACAACGACGACTACACCAAACAAAGGGTGCGCGTCTCGTTGCGCACAAACGACGTGCAAATCGCCCGCGCCCTCCGCGACTTCCTCATGGAAGCAACGCCGAAGATCGCCACCAACATCCCCAAAATGAGAGGGCAAGCCATGCCCGATGCCGTATCGTCGGACCGCGGCCTGGTTGGTGTCGGCTAATGCCAAACCAGAGAAGGATCTGGACTCAAGGTTTTGAGGGTAGGGACACGCGGCTCGCGTGTCCGTTGGAAAGA
>JAFMJK010000017.1 GCA_017853515.1 Chthoniobacterales bacterium
GCGGCCACTTCCACCAAAACTGGCAGCAGGACGACTTCCGCAAGCTGGTGCTCAACGCGCTTTGCTGGACAGCCCGGGCCTCCGTTCCGGAGGAAGGTGTGCCCTCGCGCACGCCGAGCGAGCGGGACTTGGAACTCAACCGCGACAAACCGCAACCGTGACCGGCATCATGTCGGCCAATGCGGTGGGCGATGATATCGAGATTTACGCCGATGCCGGCCGCTTGAGCCAGACCGCAATCCGGTTCTTTTAGGAGGGGATCCGAACCCTACATCTTGAACTCGGGGATGTCTTCCGCGACGCGCGGGGCGTTTTCCCGGAGTTTCAAGGCGACAATGATTTCTTCGAAGGCTCGCACGGCCACTTCGTAGGGGACCCTGCTGGGTGGGTCCTCCATGGGGCGGTCGAAGACCGGCAGTTCGAAATCGTCTTCGGGTCTGAGCATAGTCAATGCTGGCACATCTGGCGGATGCGCTCCAGCGCTTCGTCTCCTCCGTAACGGCGGATGAGCGCGGCGAAGGTTTCTTCGCTGGGGTCGAGTCCGTGGAGTTCGATGAGTTTCCGGATATCGAGCCAGTCTTGACCGGCTTTTTGCGGATCACGGTCGCTGCTTCGCGAGGCATGCAACTTCAGCGCGACCATGTGCTGGGGCGAGGGAGTGCGCTTTCCTTGAGTGACAGCGGAATCCGCGCGCAATTTGGCGAAGGTGGCATCATCGACCAACATCAAGTCGATGCGGGGCGAGCCGATTTCCCCCTCGAACTGGGCGAAAGCATTGCCCCCGGAGAAGCAGCGGTATCCGTAACGTCCGAGCAATTCCTCCTATTTGGATCTGCTGGAGGCGAGCACGAGAAAATCCAGATCCATGGTCATGCGTTGATGACCTAAACTGATGACCGCGTGGCCGCCGATAAGCAGGAAGTCCATGCTGCGCTTCTTCGCTTCCTCCGTGAGGCGTTCGATCAGTTCGAGGATCATGGTGGGATGAGGTCAGCTTAGCACATCGAGCAGGGCACGGGCCGGGGAAATGGCTCCCGGAGCGAGGAGTGTTTCGCGGACTTTGGCAAAGTTCGCCCGCATGGCGGCGCGATGGGCTGCATCGTCGAGAAGAAGCAGAGCTTCGGAGGCCAGCGCTGGGGGCGTCGCGTCTTGCTGGATGAATTCTTTGACGATTTCTTTCCCGGCGAGAAGGTTGGCCATGCCGAGATGCGGGACTTTGATCACGGTGCGTCCGGCCAGATAGGTCAGCGGTGCCACCTTGTAGACGAGGGCGTAGGGGAGTCCGCAGAGCGTGGCCTCGAGGGTGGCGGTGCCGGAGGCAACGAGCCCGGCGGCGGCGGTCTGCATGAGGTCGCGCGCGTTGCGGAGCCCGATGTCGCAGCCAACACCGGCTCGCGCGGCCGCGTCGCACATGAGGGCTTGGAGCTTTTCCGAGGATGCGGCGCTGGCGAAGACGGTTTGGGGACGGCGGGCGAGGACGATTTTGGCCGCGGCGAGCATGACCGGAAAAATTTTGCGCACCTCGCGTTCGCGGCTGCCGGGCAAGAGCGCGAAGAGGTTCGGGTTGCGCGTTTCATCTTCGAGAATCTGCAGCTTCGTCGCCATGGGGTGCCCGACAAAATCGGCGTGGAGACCGGATTTTTCGTAGAGATCTTTTTCGAAGGGAAAAATGCAGAACATGCGGTCGAGCCAGCGCGCCATGCGCGGAATACGGGCGCGGTTCCAAGCCCAGACCTGCGGACTGATATAGTAGAGCAGCTTGGTGGCCGGGCGCTGCGGCTGCAGGGCTTTGGCCATGCGGAGATTGAAACCGGGATAGTCGACGAAAAGGACGGCATCGGGTTTTTCCCGGGCGATGCGGTCGAGGGTTTCGCGGAATTTTCCGCGGAAGTAGCCGTAGCGGCGAAGCACATCCCAAAGGCCGACCACCGCGGCATCGTGGGTCCAATCCTCGACTGCGGAACTCATGGCGTGGAGCTTGGGGCCGCCCAGGCCCGAGATCTGCAAGTCGGGGCGAAGGGATTTCAGCTCCGCAAGCAAAGCGGCAGCGTGGGTGTCGCCGCTCGTTTCGCCGGCTATGACGAAAATGCGCATTGGTCAGTCGGGAGAAGGTAGGGACACGCGGCCCGCGTGTCCGGAGATGATCAAGCGGACGAGCGGGCCGCTCGTCCCTACCTCGGCTGGCAGCAGCGTCATGAGTCGCGTTGCGGCGCGCGCTCGGCAATCTGCCGCGTGATGCGCACGGCGAGTTCGAGCGCCGCCGCGGCTTCCGCGCCGCCGACCTTGGGCTGGGCGCCGGCGCGGGCGCAGTCGATGAAGTGGTGGAGTTCGCGTTGCAGAGGCTCGCCTTTATCGATGGTGACGCGTTCGCGCACGATCTTGCCGTCCTTGAGGCGGAACATCTTCGCCGTTTGCTTTTGGTAGTTGAGCGAGAGATACGCGTCTTCTTGGAACAGCCGGATCTCTCGCATCTTTTTCATGCTGATGCGGCTGGCTGTGACATTGGCCACCGCGCCGTTGGCGAAGTGCAAACGCACGCTGGCGATGTCCTCGCCCTTGCTCAAAACGGCCACGCCGACGGCATCGACGCTGGTCACGGGCGATTTCACCAGGTGCAAAATGATGTCGAGATCGTGGATCATGACGTCGAGGACGACGCCGATATCGAGGCTTCGACCCGGGTAGGGCGAGAGACGGGTGACTTCGAGGAAGCGCGGGCGGTTGAGCCTCTGTTCGAGCGCGTCGAGGGCGGGATTGAAGCGCTCGATGTGTCCGACTTGCAGAACAAGTCCGCGTTCGCGGGCGAAGTCGGACATTTCCGCGGCCTGCTCTGGAGTCTCGGCGATGGGTTTTTCCACCAGCACGTGGCGTCCGGCCCCGAGCAGTTTCATGACCATCTCGTGATGCAGGTTGGTCGGCGCGGCCACCGAGACGGCGTCGCAGCGTTCGATCAGATCGTCGAGCGAGCCGGCGACAACTCCGCCGAATTTGCGCGCGGCTTTTTCCGCCGCACGCGGATCGGCATCGTAAATCGCTGCGAGTTCGGCATTGTCCAGTTCCCCGTAAATGCGGGCGTGGTTCCACCCCATGCTTCCGACTCCGACAACCCCGGCGCGAAGTTTGTTGCTCATGATTTCACTCCGATGATGGAAATTTTGTGTTCGTCGGCCAAGGCGCGAAGTCGGCCGGGTTCGACGAGCAGGGTGCGTCCGGCTTCGACGGCAAGGGCCGACAGTCCGGCCGAGGCGCCGGCTTCGAGGGTGAGGGGACCGATGACCGGAACATCGAAGCGGAAATCCTGGTTCGGCTTCGAAACCTTCACCGCGACGGCTTGGCCGCGTCCGAGGGCGGCACCACGCTTGATCGCTTCATTTGTGCCCTCAAATCCTTCCACGGCCAGAACCGTGCCGTTGCGAACCACCACGGTTTGGCCGATGTCAAGACGACTGACTTCCTTGGCGATGCGCAGACCGAACGCGACATCGTCATTGGTCCGGCGCCTCGGGGTCGGTCCGGCAAAATGTCCCTCGGGCGCCAGGAACTCCTCCAGAAACGTGGTCGCGGGGAGAAGCTCGACGCCCGCTTTGGCGAGTTGATCGGCCACGGCGCCGAAAAGTGTCTCGGCATTCCTTTCCTTGAGTTTGGCCAGAACGAGCAGCGCGGCGAAGTCGGGGCGGAGGTCGAAGAGATTTTTCGGAGCGATTTGTCCGGCCATGATGGCTTGCGAGGCTCCGGTCTCTTTCGCGTAGGAGACAAGTTTGCCGAGTTGTCCGACTCGGAGCCATCGGAGATCGTCGACCTCGGCGGCAAGGGCCGGATCGGTTTCGTTCTCGAACGCGGCGGCACAAAGTCGTTTCACTCCCCGGCGGCGGGCAGCCTCGGCGAGTTGGAACGGATAGCGTCCGTTCCCGGCGATGATGAGAAGCGTATCGGGCGTGCTCAACGCGCTGGATTCTCGGGGGGCTCGCGGGGATTCGCGAGAGTTTTAAGTTTCAGGTTTGCAAGTTTTAAGCGGGACCGCAGGTGTGAGGTGGTCGCGGCTGGCGAAATCCTGCTCGTCCTCGGGGAGCAGCGGTTGCCCGAGTTTGGCGCCAGGCGGTAGTTTCCATCCTTGTTGCGGAGGTTGCCGTGTTTCGGGTTGGTCTTCTTTTGCGGCCCTCACGAGGCCTCATAGCATAAATCAGGCTATTGCTGCTTCAAGCGGGCACATGGCAAATAGGTGGCGTATGTTTCCGGCGGCCGGGGACGACCGCCCTCCAGGATTGCTGGATCGGGGGCGCACGGAAGGGCATGATCGATTTAATGAAGCGGGCAATTCACTGGTTCCGGAGGGATTTGCGGATCACAGACAACGCAGCGTTAGCTGCCGCGGCCAAGGAGGCGGAGGAAGTGGTGCCGGTCTATGTGGTCAGCGATTGGAAAAAAAAGCACCGTTGGACAGGGGCGGCTCGGCAGACGTTTCTTTGCGGGTCCTTGGCGGCGTTGGACGGAAATCTGCGGGCCATCGGCAGCGGGCTGATCGTGCGCGAGGGGAACGCTGAGGAAGCCTTGGTCAAATTGGCGCGGGAAACGAAGGCTGAGGCGGTGTTCACCAACCGCGACCCGGATCCTTTCGGCAGCGGAACGGAAAAGCGTCTGGCCAAAGCGCTCGCTGCCGAGGGGCGTGAGTTGAAGCTTTTCAAAGATGCGGCCATTCACGAGCGCGACGAGGTCAAGACGGGCGGGGGCGGCAATTTTCGCGTATTCACACCTTATTCGCGGGCATGGGCCAAGCTCGACAAGCCGGCAGCGGGTCCGGCGTTGAAGAAACTCAAAACACCGGCGGGGATCAAAAGCGCTGCCCTGCCGACACCGGCGCATTGGGGACTGAAGGAATTTGCCGGCGGTGCGGAGGCCGGAGAAAAAGCGGCGCGCGCGCGTCTGAAGAAATTTCTGGCGGGTCCGATCCACGATTACGGCGAGACGCGTGATTTGATGGGCGAGGACGGGACTTCGCGCATCTCGCAGGATCTGAGGCACGGATTGCTTTCCATCCGCGAGGTCTACCACCGGGCCAAGGCGGCGGCGGACGGTGCCAACGCCACGGGGCGCAACAACGTGTGGAAATTCATCAGCGAGCTGATCTGGCGGGAATTTTATTTCCAGATTCTTTGGCATTATCCCGAGGTGCTGGAGCACGAGTTCAACGCGAAATACCGCGGGATGAAGTGGGATCAAGACCAGGCCAAATACCGCGCGTGGTGCGAGGGGCGGACCGGCTTTCCCATCGTCGATGCGGCCATGCGTCAATTGAACGAGACGGGCTACATGCACAACCGCTCGCGGATGATCGCGGCCATGTTCCTGACCAAGGATCTCCATCTCGATTGGCGTTTGGGGGAGCAATACTTCATGCAGACGCTGATCGACGGCGAGATCGCGAGCAACAATGGCGGGTGGCAGTGGAGTGCAGGGACGGGAGCTGACGCCGCGCCGTATTTCCGCATCCAGAATCCGTGGAGTCAGACCAAGCGCTACGATCCTGCGGGCAAATACATCAGACAGTGGATCCCCGAGTTGCGCGATGTGCCCGTCGCGAAGTTTCTCGACGCTCCGGCGGACGGCAAACCGATCGCGGCGGGGTATCCGCTGCCGATGGTCGACCATTCGGCCGAGCGCGACGAGACGCTGCGCCGTTTCAAAGCAGTCGCGTAAGAGTCATGGCGCGTTTTTTCGTTCCGGCTTCGGATTGGGCCTCGGCACAGTTGCCGGAATCCGAGGGGCGCCATGCTTCGCAAGTCCTGCGCATGGCGAGCGGTGATCGCGCGGTCATTTTCGACGGCACGGGCCGTGCGGCCGACGTTGCGTTGACCGAAGTGGCCAAAAAACGCGTCGCCTTCCGCGTTCTGCGCGAATGGCACGAGGGGAGGCCGCAGCCCGGCATCCATCTGATCGTCGCACTGATCAGAAACGAGCGCTTCGATTGGTTGGTGCAAAAAGCGACCGAGCTGGGTGCGGCGTCGATCCGTCCGGTGGCGGCGGATCGCAGCGTGGTGAAACTCGCGGGCAAGAACGCCGAGAAAAGGCGTGGCAAATGGGAGCAAATCGCCGTCGAAGCAGCCAAGCAGTGCGGTCATTTGGTTCTGCCGGAAATACTCCCCGTTTCGCTGCCGCGCGAGGCATTCGGTTCCGCGCCGGATGGGCTCAAGGGTATTCCTGCCCTGCACTCGGACGGTGTTGCGCTCGGTCAATTTTTCGGCAAGGAAACAATCAATGTCACTTTTGCCATCGGTCCGGAGGGCGATTGGACGCCGGAGGAAATGATGTCCGCGACAGAATGCGGGTTCGCGCCCCTGCATTTGGGCAAGCATGTTCTGCGCAGCGAGACGGCAGCATTGCATGTGTTGAGCGCGGCGGCGCATCACTATCACGGAGGCGTCGGGGGAGTATGAGTCCAACTACGGAAAAGCTCCGGATGTCTGGCAAGGTGGATCGCGCTCTCCGAGCGCGATATTTCTGCCTGAAAACCGCGATGGGGACATCGCGATCCACCCTGCGATCAAAGCCTGAAACCTTTCGGGGTCTGCTGGGTTTGTCATGAGTCATTACTTTGTCACTGGCACGGATACCGACTGCGGGAAGACCTTTGTCACCGCGCTTTTGGTTAAAGCAGCGCGTGCGGCGGGGGTCGATGCCATCGGCGCAAAGCCTTTTTGCTGCGGTCCCCGCACCGATGTGGAAATTCTTGCCGCGGCGTCGGACAACGCCGGATCCCTTGATGCAATCAATCCCGTGTGGTTGCAAACACCGGCGGCTCCGCGGGCTTGCGAATTGCTCGGCGAACCGGCAGCCGATGTTGCCGCTGCACTGGCTGCAATTCGCGCCCTGGCTGCCGGGCATGCGCAGGTTTTCTGCGAAGGGGCGGGCGGATGGCTGGTGCCGATCGTCAAGGATTATACCGTTGCAGACTTTGCCGTGCAGCTCGGGTGGCCGGTGATTGTCGTCGCGCGCAACAAGCTCGGCGTGCTGAACCACACGCTGTTGACTGTTCAAAGCGTGCAGGCGAGCGGTCTGCGGTTGGCCGGCGTTGTGCTGAACGATGCCGACACCGGCGAAGACGCCGCCCGTCGGACCAACCGGCAAGTGCTCGAGGAATGTCTGCCGTGCCCTCTGATCGGAGAGGTGGCCTTTCAAGCGCACACCGCGGATTTGGGAGACATCCTGCACCGGCTTCGCGCCTGATGCAGCTCAAGGCCGCTTGCGGTAGTAGCTCACCTGCAGGTGGGGGTCGCCCGGATAATAAATCAGCATCTGCTCCAGCGTGGAGAAAACCCAAGGCATGCTCAGGCCCATCCCGTTTTTGGTGAAGACGATGTTCGCGGCAATGTGAACGGCGGAGTGGACGGTGTCGCCTTCGGGTGTGGTCAAGACCACGAGGTCGCCGAACTGCGGTTCGCCGCGCGCCTCGACGTATTGCTCCTTGAAAATGGCCTCGGCCCCGAGGGGGTCGTGCGGGCGGGTGTCTGGTGGACCGACAGCGAAAAAATTGAGCGAAGTAAAATGGCAGTCTGGCCCGAGTTCGCTGCCCGGCAAAGGATCGGGGTAACGATAGAGACGTTGCCGGGCAAAGGCCGGAAGCAGGTTCGAGACATCGAGATTCGCGCCGCCGCTCCGCGCGAGGGAATCGAGCAAGGGATGGATTTTTTCTGCGCGGCCCTGCGCGCCCCAGTAGCGGACGAGGGCGCCGACGTCTGCCCTCGAACCCACGCGGAGTTTGAGGATCATGGAAGGCTTGCGACTTATCGCTTCGAGCACGGCGAGCTTTTCTTGCGGCGAAGAGATTCTGTCCGCGACAATGTTGTAATCGGAAAAGAGCAGGGTGGTGCCCCGTCGCCAGAGCAGACTTCTGATTTGTTCGGCGGTGTCGGCAGGTATGCCGGCGAGCCATTTCTCGACGAATTCTTCCGAGGTGTGGAAGGGCTGTGTTTGCGCCTTGTTCTCCGGCCATCGCGACAAGAGTCCGTAGATCCTTGACCTGACCTCGGGTTGCAGAGCGGTTATGAACGGTGCCGAAGGGGTGGCGGCGAGAAACTCCGGCCTTCCGGCGACCGCGCGCAAATTGTTTGCCGCCTGGAGCACTTCCGCCTCTCCGAGCCCGCAGTCGCGCAGCATCGCGGCGACTCTCTCGCCCGAGTCGGCGCGGAAATACCAGTTCCCGTCGCCTAGGCGAGCGGTTGCGGATATTTTCTCCTTCGGTGTGCCGACGAGAATGGGAAGCACGGAAAGCTCACCCCATGGTCCGGCGGGTAGCACATAATCTGAGCCGAAAGGGTTCTGAACGGTGGCTTTGAGGGATTGGATGAACCACACCGCCGCGAGGGCGATGACCGCGCCTGCGGTCGCGACGGCGAGCGCGCGAACGAGAAAGCGTCGCGAGAGGCGGAGCAGTAGGTAGGAGCGCCCAGAAAGGGACCGGACTGAAACGGGCGCGTGGTTGGTAGGCTGGGGCATGGATCAGCGGCCTTCGGCAAGAGAAGCACTCCGAAGACACCGGGGGGCCGAGCCAAAACGAATGCGACTCCCGACAATACCACATAGAGGCCTTCCGTGCCAGCGATCCCCCGAAATCGCGCGTGGCCAAGCGGCGGCGCCGCCGGCTATTTGATGACAACCACCGTTCCAACCGGGACGCGTTCGAAGAGCTCTTGGGCGTCCTTTTTGTGCAGCCGGATGCAGCCGTGCGAAGCCGGGTAGCCGGGCAATTGGCCGGCGTGCAACCCGAACGCGCGGCAGGAGAGCCGCAGGTAATACGGCATGGATGACCCGTAGAGCGTGGAGCGCCAATGACGGTGCTTGTTGGTCACGACGAATTCGCCTTTGGGGGTGGGGTATCCTTTGCGCCCGGAGGAAATCGGCACGGTGTCCTCGGCCACCTCGTCGACGAAGAGTTGCGCGGTTTGCGCACCGAGATCGACTTCGATGCGCATGCGGTCGGGCTCCGAGCCGGGTTGAATGCCGAGAAGAAGCTTGGTCACACCGGTGTGGCCCTTGTAACCGGCGAGCCAGAGCGCGTTTGTTCCGTGGCGCTTGGTCCGTGCGTTGGGATCCGCGCCGGCCTGCAGCAGCATTTCCGCCATGCCGAGGTATCCGAGGGTGGCGGCAACCATCAGCGGGGTCAGTCCCCGCTCGCCCGAGAGAAAATAATTCAGCACGGTCGGGCGGAAGAGTTCCGCAACGGCCGGGTCGACCGGAACGGGCATGGTGATATTCGGGTCGGCTCCCGCGGCAAGGAGTTCGCGGACACGCGCCGTGTCATCCTGAAAAACCGCGGTGAAAAGCGCGTTTGCCGTGGCGAGCCGTGCGTGTTCGGCGGCGTGTTCCGGGGCGATGGTCGGAGAGGGTTGCGGAGCCGGTGTCTGCGTGGCTTGCGCCTCGGTGGGCGCCGGTGCCTCTTCATGCGGGGCAACAATCGGTGGCGGCGCGGCGTCCGGCGCCGCCGCGGATTCGGCGGGGGTGGTGATCTCTTGGGCTCCGGCCTGGAGCACAAAGCCAAAAATGCCAATGAGAGCGGTGCCGTTCCTCATTGGGGGAGTGGAAATAGCCTCTTCGCGGCCGCATCGCAAGCGGCGGCTGCGTTCCCTTGCTTGCCGGTCGGCGGGGGCGTTTAATGCGGGTCGATGAAATTTTTTCCCGCGATCGCCACCGCCTGTCTCTTGCTCGGCGGATGCGTCGGTATGGACACATGGGGCGTGCATCCCCAAGGCAACCTGCCAACCGAAGGACTGAGCGGGGAACAGACGCAGCAGTTGAGATCCGCGGCTTCGATGGGCGAGCCTTCGCTCATTGCCACGGCCGGACGCATGGCGTGGGAGAGTCCGGAGCAGGCCGCTTCGCTGGCCAATTACGCGGCGAATCTTTTTCCCGAGCGCGATCAGGAGATCCGTGCCGCAGTCCTGCGCGGCATGGCGCGGTAGCCGTTAGCGCGAGGAGTTGGCGATGCCTCGCACGATGGCATCGGCGATGCGTTGGCGGTAACCGGACGAACGGATTTTGCGCGCCTCGTTGGGGCTGGTGAGAAACCCGCACTCGACGAGCGCCGCGG
Organism: Chthoniobacterales bacterium; assembly: GCA_017853515.1. Taxonomy (GTDB): domain Bacteria; phylum Verrucomicrobiota; class Verrucomicrobiia; order Chthoniobacterales; family JACTMZ01; genus JACTMZ01. The sequence continues at coordinate 10,082 of JAFMJK010000017.1, forward strand.
GCTTGGTGTTGTTGCGCAAGACGTGGAATCTGGCGCGTTTGACCCCGCGGCTGTTGGAGAAGCGCGAGAGTTCGCGCTGGATGTTGGCGGCCAGCGGGTAGGACTTCGCGTTGTAGTAATAGGTCTCCGTGCCGTAAGGGGCGGAGCGCGGCGCATAGTTGTAGTGCACGCTGACGAAAACGGCATTCCACTGGCGGTTTGCCACGGCTGCGCGCTGCGGCAGAGGCACGAAGTAATCCCCCCCGCGCGTCATGATGACGCGAAACCCGCGCGACCGCAGGCCGCGCTCCACTCTCTTCGCGGTGTCCAGAGCCAACTGCTTCTCCATCGTGCTGTATTGTCCGCGGGCGCCCCGGTCGATCCCTCCGTGCCCGGCGTCGACCACGACCGTGCCAAAGCGGCCCACGCCGTAGGGACTGGATGCACAGCCGGTGAGCAAAACGGCGGCCGTGAGGAGCAGCAAAAGGCGCGGCATCGTCGAAAAGTAAAAAACGTCGCGCCGGGCGCAAGGCAAATATCCGTCGCATTGCACGCAAAGCCCCGAGCGGTCATGCTTTGCCGATGCTGGCCAAACGGATCATTCCCTGCCTCGACGTGACCGGCGGACGCGTGGTCAAGGGGACCAAATTCCTCGAACTGCGCGATGCCGGTGATCCCGTCGAGTGCGCCAAGGCCTACGATGCGCAGGGGGCGGACGAATTGGTGTTTCTGGATATCACCGCATCATCCGACAACCGTGCGACCATGGTCGATGTCGTCGAGCGGACGGCGTCGGAATGTTTCATGCCGCTGACCGTGGGCGGCGGAATCCGCGCCGTGGACGATATGAAAGTCATGCTCCGTGCCGGGGCGGACAAAGTGAGTATCAACACTTCGGCCATTCAGCGTCCCGAGTTGGTGCGCGAGGGCGCGGAGCGTTTCGGGTCGCAGTGCATCGTGGTGGCCATCGATGCGCGGCGGCGTCCGGAGGGCGGATGGACGGTCTACACGCACGGCGGACGGAATCCGACGGATCTCGAGGCGGTGGCGTGGGCCAGGCGAGTCGCCGATCTGGGCGCGGGCGAAATTCTCCTCACCAGCATGGATGCGGACGGAACCAAAGAGGGCTACGATATGGAGCTGGTTCGGTCCGTGAGCGAAGCGGTGGGCATTCCGGTCATCGCCAGCGGCGGCGCGGGCAAACTCGAGCACATGGCCGATGTGCTGATGAACGCGGGTGCGGATGCGGTCCTCGCGGCGAGCATTTTCCATTTCGGGGAATACACGGTGGGCGATGTGAAACGCTTCCTCGCGCAGCGCGGCGTGCCGGTGCGGCTGGGCGAGGCGTTGGCTTCTCGTTGAATGTTTGTAGCGGCGGTCTGTGACCGCCGGAAACTTTCCAATGTCTGGCACCGGCGGTCACAGACCGCCGCTACAACTAGTTCGGTCGAAACGGCTGTCGCTGAGGACGGCAACGCTACTTTCGCTTGGTCAGCCACTCGACCAAGAGCGCGTTGACTTTGTCGGTGCGGGCGTCCGGTTGGAGGGGGTCGATGAAGTCGTGGGGAATGTTTTCGGCGGCGGGAAATTCGTGCAGAAAAATTTCCGTCTCCGGTGACGAGGTGCGCCACTGTTCGACGAGGCGCTTGGTGCGGGCATTGCTCACCGCAGGGTCGTTCCCGGTGAGGATCACCCCGAGGCGGTCGACGCGGAGTTTCCGGTCGGGTTGCGCCGTGTCGAGTCCGAGACGCAGCGCTTCGCCCACCGCCCGCGTGGGAAACCGCGGATAGTTGTAAGGCGGACCCGGGAGATTTTCGCGCACGCGCGGATCCCACCACATCATCCTGTTTGGCAGGCGCGCCAGGGCCGAAGCGAACGCCGGGGTCAGCGGATCGGGAACCACGGCGGGACCGAAGAACGGCGCGAGGAGAAAAACTTCACCGATGTCGTCGCGGTTCTGCGCCAGCCACGCGGCGGAAACGCCGCTGACCGACAAACCGACGACGGTCACCTTGCGTCCGAGTCCCCGAGCGAGATCGACGCCGTATTGCGCGTAGCGGATGAGATCCTGCGCGGTCATGGCGGCATGCGCATCGGTCATGCGATCGGCGAATCCGTGATGGGCGAGGCGGGGAATGACCACATTGGCCCCGGTGGCGAAAAGTTTTTCCCCGAGTTCCCGGAATTGGCGCGGAGCGTTGGTCAGTCCGTGCAGCAGGACGAAAACACGCTCGGTCCGGTATCCGTGGGTGAGAACAATGGTCCGCCCGCCGTCATGCAATGGCATTTCCGCCTCGCGGGCCCGTGTGCGCGCCCAGCGCTCCATTGTTCCGTCGTAAGAACGCGCCGGGTCCGGAGTGGAGACGAGGTCTTCGAACGTCAGGGGTCGCAGCAGCCACGTGCCGCCGAGAAGCAAGGCTGCGGCCACGGCGCCGACCGGCAACCACCATTTGATTCTTCGCCTCATATCGGGTTACTCCACGGACCATACGCCGCACCCGCGTTTCGGCGGAGCGCGGAATTCTTGCTCGCGCCAACGAACACGCATGTGCAGGTTGTTGCCATGAAAAAGGCATTTCTCAATCTGGTCTTCGCTGCGGTCATTTTCTCCGCCCCGAGCACGGTTCAAGCGCAGTCGCCGAAGTGGGAATACCTTGCGGTGAACGCGGCTTTGAACAATCGCAACCTCGAGCAAATGCTCGACGCACGCGGAGCGGAGGGCTGGGAACTGGTTGCCTTCACCCGCAAGGACGTTGCGGTGTTCAAGCGCAAGGCGCGCTGAAGGTAGGCCCCCGCTATTTCGGAGCAGGCAGCGACAACGGGCCGGGCGGAAGCATTTGCACCTGTCGGTCGTGACGGGGCAGGCGGAGGGTGAGGCGAAGTCCGCGGCCCGGATCGCTCTCGAGGACAACTTCGCCGCCGTGCGCGCGGACAATGCGCTGCGTGATCATGAGTCCGAGGCCGCTGCCGGTTTTCTTGGTCGTGAAATAAGGTTCGAACACGCGGGCCATGGTTTCCTGCGTCATGCCGCCTCCGGTATCGGCAAAAGTGACATTGACCCACTCGCCATCGGATCCGGTGCGGATTTTGAGGAGTCCGCCCTGCTTCATTGCTTCGCTGGCGTTTTTGATGATGTTGTAAAAGGCCTGTTTGAGCTGGTCCTGATCGACATCGAGCACGGGCAGACCGGGCGCAAGGTCGAGTTCGAGCAGGATGTTGCGCGACTTCAGTTCCGGTTTGAGAAATTCCGCGGCGTCGCGGACGAGGGAATTGAGGTCATGCGGGGCGCGTTGCAGCGGGGCGGGGCGGATGGCGCGCAGGAACTGGGTGACGATGGTGTCGAGGCGCTTGATTTCTTCCTGCGCCACTTCGAGCGGATGAAGGAGGCTTGCCTGCTGGCCTTCGGGCAGTTTGCGCAGACGGCGCTCGAGAAGTTGGAGATGGATGGTGAGCGAATTGAGCGGGTTGCCGATCTCGTGCGCCACGCCGGCGGCGAGGAGTTGGAGTGCGGCGACGCGTTCGCTTTCGAGAGTTTCCTGCGCTTCGCGGTGGCGCTCGGTGAAATCACGCATGATCAGCGCGTAACCCGCATGCTCGCGGTGCCCGGGCTTGTCGTCGTCTTCCGCCATGAGCGGGACAACGTAGAAATTCAAAATACGGTGCGCCGGGTGGAACACCTCGATGTCGCGCGTGACCACTTCATGTCCTTGGGCCAATTCTTTCCAGCGCAGGCCGCTGATGTTTTCGGCCAGCGGGCGCCCCAAGGCGGCAGCAGGATCGAGTCCGAAGAGCATGCCCGCGGCGTCATTCATGTAGATGACCGTGCCGGCCGTGTCGGTGACGATGACTCCTTCGCGGATGGCGTTGAAGATGGTTTCGAGGAAGCGTTTGTCGCGGGCCAGTTCGACAAAGAACGCTTCCACTTCCTCCGGCTGGATGCGGCGGAGGCGGGCGAGGATTTTGTCGAGAAAAGCGCGTTTCACGCGGCGCGGGATTTGGAGTCCAAGTCGATATCGAGCAATACGGCGAGCTCGTCCACTCGTTGGGCAAAGAGTTGCAGGGCGGACGCGACGGGTTGCGGCGAGGTCATGTCGACGCCGGCGGTTTTCAGCGTATCGATCGGGTATTGTTTGCCGCCGGATTTGAGGAACCCGAGGTAGCGCGAAGCGTCGCCGCTTTCGAGAACCTGACGCGAGAGCGCCACGGCCGCGCTCATTCCCGTGGCGTATTGGTAGACGTAGAACGAACTGTAGAAATGCGGGATGCGCAGGCACTCGAGGTCGAGCTGCGGATCGAGGGCGAAGTCCGGTCCGAAATAGGCGACGAGGAGTTCGTGGTAGATCTTCGTCATCGTGTCGAGGGTGAGGGCCTCGCCGGATTCCTGGCGCTCGTGGATGATTGTCTCGAATTCGGCGAACATGGTCTGCCGGTAAATCGTGCCGCGCAGGTCGTCGATCTGGCGGTTGAGCAGATACGCTTTCATCTGCGGATCGGTGGTCTGATCCAGCAGATGATGCGTGAGCAGCTCTTCGTTGAAAGTGGACGCCACCTCGGCCAGGAAAATCGGATAGTGGTGATCTTGGAAGGTCTGGTTCCGCTGCGCATACCAAGTGTGCATGGAATGTCCCGCCTCGTGGGCGAGGGTGAACATGTCGGCGAAGACGTCCGGTTTGTAGTTCATCAAGATGTAGGGCGGTGAGCCGTAGCATCCGCTGGAGAAGGCGCCGCTGCGTTTGCCTTTTGATTCGTAGCGGTCGCACCAACGTCCGCGCAGTCCGGTCTCGAGTTCGCGCGTGTATTCGGCACCGAGCGGAGCGACCGCGGCGATGGTGCGGTCGATCGCCTCGTCGAAGGTCAGGTGCGTGGTGATCTTCGGGACGAGCGGGACATAGGTGTCGTAGTGGTGGATCTCGTCGATCCCGAGGGCGCGACGGCGCAGTTCGTAGTAGCGGTAGAGCGGCGCGAGGTTGGCGCGGACCGTGGCGACGAGGTTGTCGTAGACGGCGAGGGGAATGTTGTTGCGGAAGAGGGCGGCGGCGCGGGCTGACGGATAGTTGCGCGCTTTGGCTTGGAAGACATCGGTGCGGACCGAGCTGGCCAGAGTGCTGGCGAGGGTGAATTTGTGGTCGGAGAACTCCTCGTAAAATTGATGGAAAGCGCGGCGGCGCAGGTCGTGGTCGGGTTTGACCAGGAACGAGCTGAAGCTGCTTTGACTCAATTCGACCTCCTGGCCGGTGCTGTCGACGATCAGGCCGAACTTCAAATCGACATTGGTCAGTTGCGAAAAAGTTTCCTCATGCCCCGAGAGCGGCTGCGAGCTCATGGCGAGGAGGCGTTCCTCGTTTTCGTTCAGGGTGTGCGGCTTGAACCGGCGCAGTCGCTCGAGGACGGTGCGCCACGGGGCGAGTTCGGGTGCGGCGGCCAGCGCGGCGAAGCGATCGTCGGGAATGGCCATCAGCTCGGGGCTGATGAACGAGCATTTCTCCACGATCTTGGTGTGGAGGTTTTGCAGGCGCGCTTCGCGTTCGAGGAAAGCGGGGTCGGAGGCGTTCTCGCTGACCCGCAGGCTCGCGTAGGTGCCGAGGCGCTCGAGGGGTTGGTCGATGCTCTTCTCGAACTCGAGCGCGGCGAGGAGCGAGGAGGCGGATTCGGCCAGCTTGCCGCGGAACCCGGCGATCTGCGGATAGCGTTGCTGGAGATCGGCGAGCTCTTTTTCCCACGCGTTGTCATCCGGATAAAGATGCGTCAGATCCCAGCGGTCGGACTCGGGGATTTCGTGGCGGGTGGGCACGCGTCGGACGGCGTGCGGCGTTTCGGCGGATCGGAAAATCATGCGCGGGATTGTGCGCGGCTCAGAATTCCGAGCAATTGAAAACGATGCGGTAGCCGCAGGTCGCGCTGCGACAGACCACTTTGCACTTTTCCGAAACGAGCGCCGCGCCGCAGACGGGGCACACCGTGTCCGGGTCCCGGGTCCCGGAATCCGCGACGGGCTGCATGCCTCGGAGGATTTGCGCGAGGCTGTTCAAAACGGCATCGTCGTGCACCGCGGAGAGGCTGACGCGCAGGCGCGAAGTTCCTTTCGGCACGGTGGGTGGACGGATCGCCGGGACGAAGAATCCCAGCCGGCGCAGCGCCTCGGCCCGGCGCAGGGCCTCATCCGCGTCGCCGACGATGACCGGATGGATGGCGGCGGGCATGGACGGATCGAGGATCGAGGCCAGTTGTCGCAGTCTGGCGCGGCGGCGGTCGCCGTCCTCGCCCGAGCAGATCTCAAGCGCGGCCGATGCCGCGGCGGCGGTCGAGGCGGGTGGCGCGGTGGAAAAAATAAAGCTGCGTGCACGGTTGGCGAGGAAGTCGACCAAAGTTCGGGTGCCCGCGATGTAACCGCCGGAGCTGCCCAGGGCTTTGCCCAGCGTTCCCATGTGCACCTCGATGCGGTTGGAAAGGCCGAGTTGGTCGGCAAGCCCGCGTCCACCATGGCCCAAGACGCCCACGGCGTGCGCCTCGTCCAGCATGAGGACAGCGCCGAATTCTTCTTTCAGGTCCACGATGTCGCGCAGCGGTGCGATGTCGCCGTCCATGCTGAAGACCGATTCCGTGACGATGAAGATGCGGGCCTGCGGATACTTCTCGCGCGCCCATCGCAAGTGGTGTCGGAGTTCGGCCGTGTTGTTGTGCGCGAAGGCGCGGTAAACCGCGCCGCTCAGACGCGCGCCGTCGACCAGGCAGGCGTGGCTCAGACGGTCGAGGAGAATGACATCGTCCTTCCCGGCCAGCGCCTGCAATGCGCCGACGCTGGCCGCTGTTCCGCTGCCGAAGAGGAGCGCGGCCTCGGTGCGCTTGAACATCGCGAGTTTTTCCTCCAACTGCGCGTGGGGGGACTGTGTTCCCGTGATCAGACGCGAGGCGCCCGCTCCGGCGCCATGGTCGCGCGTGGCGCGGACGGCCGCCTCGACCACGTCGTGATGCGAGGCGAGGCCGAGGTAATCGTTGGAGGCGAAATTATGCAGCGTCTGCCCCGCGATTGTGACGGAGGTTCCGGTTGTCGCGCTCGAGACGCGCAACCGCCGCCGCAGGCTGCGGTTTTCCAGGTCGTCCAACGATTGCTGCAGGAACTTTTCGAACATGCGCGAGGGAATCTTTATCCGCGGAAAGCGCCGAGTCCACCGAGGAGAAGGTTTGATCGCCGGGTCCGGGGCGGGCAACGTTGCGGCCATGCTTCATTTGCCCGATCCGGTCCATCCGTTCGCGGTGCATTTTCCCGTGGCCTTTTTGCTCCTGGGGTCGGTGGCCGTCGCGCTGTCGTTGCTTTGGCCGAACCGCTACATTGTCCGCCTGGCATTTCTCTGCATGGTGCTCGGCGCCCTCGGCGCGACTTGGGCGCACCGGACCGGAACGCACGAGGCGGCAGCCATACGCTACGTCGGCGAATCGACGGCTGCCGCCGTGCAGGAACACAAGAACGCGTCGGACTTGATGATGGCGGCGGCATGGATCGCCGCAGCGGGCGCGGCGGCGGCCTTTTTCAGCAATTTGATCCCCGGGGTCTCGCTGATGGCGCGATTGGTCGCCTCGGCGGCGTGTTTGTTCATGCTGTGGACCATGCAGGCCTCGCACCACACGGGCATGGAGTTGACGCATACGCATTTTTTCGGCCCGAACGCCCCCAAGCCTTTTCCGGGAACCGAGGAAGTCATCCGTTTGCGCGTGGAGTGAAGGCTGTGTCTTGCGCGCCGGTCCGGGGAGCGCTATAAGGCGGACTGTGGAGAAAGATTACGTCAAATCCGTCATCAAAGGCCTGACCGTGGCGCATGTCTGCTTGGGCCTCGCCGCAACCTGCGGCGTCGTGACAGTCATTGCCGTCGGTTGGACCCAGTTGCCCTTCCTTGTCGAATGGGTGCCGGTTGTCCTGGCCGCCGTGTTCCTCGTTGTGACGACCATGCTGCTGAAGCAAGACATGGTGGCGCGGCGCCGGGAGCAGGGCAAAGACCGCTGACGCCTCGAGGCGCGCGTTCTTGCGCTTGCTTTGATTCGACGAGCGCGGCTAGCGCAGAAATTTCGAGCCCATGGCGACGAGGTCGGTCATATCGACATCACCATCGCCGTCGGAGTCCATGAAAGACTTGAGCAGCGGGTTCGAAGCGAGCGCCCCGAGCGGATCGCCGGCGGTCGCGCCTGTCTGAGCGGC
>JAFMJK010000192.1 GCA_017853515.1 Chthoniobacterales bacterium
GCCGCGTGTCCCTACCCTCAAAACCTTGTTCGATAGTCCTGATCCTTTTCTGGTTGGTGTTATCCATCAATTCCGCCCAGGAATTGCTTTGCCGAATCGGCGATGGCTTTGCGCTCGGCGGGCGATTTCTTTTTCAGCGTTTTCAGAGCCATGCCGACCCGCGGGTTTTTGGCGAAGCGCGCCTCGTGCCGCGCGTAGAAGTCCCAATAGAGATAATTGAAGGGACAGGCTTCGGGACCGGTCTTGATGTCGGTTTTGTAGCGGCAACCTTGGCAGTAGTTGCTCATGCGCGAGATATAACCCGAACCGGCGGCATAGGGCTTCGTTGCCATGAATCCGCCATCCGCGTGGAGAACCATGCCGAGGACATTGGCCGCCATGACCCAATCGTGCGCATCGACATACATCTCGAGAAACCATCGCAAGGCCTCCTGGGGCTTGATGCCGGCGAGGAGAAGAAAGTTGCCGAGGACCATGAGGCGCTGGATGTGGTGGTTGAAACCCGTGGCTCGGACCTGCGCGATGGTTTGCCGCAGGCAATTGAGGTCGGTCTCGCCCGTATAGAAAAAGTCCGGCAACGGCCGCTCGGCCCCGAGCCCGTTGACCTCCGCGTATTCGGGCATCTTGAGCCAGTAGACCCCGTTGATGAATTCGCGCCATCCGGCAATCTGCCGGACGAATCCTTCCACGCTGGCCAGCGGCGCTTTCCCTTTTTCGCAGGCCGCGATGGCTTTCTCGATGCACTCGCGCGGGGTGAGCAGTCCGAGATTGATCGTTGGCGAAATGACCGAGTGGAAGAGCAACTGCTCGTCTTGGACCATGAGATCCTCCCACGGACCGAACCCGGCCAGCCGCAAGGCGACAAAATCCTCGAGCCAACGCAACGCTTCCTCACGATCGACCGGAAGCCAGAAATCGGCGGCGCGACCCGGGTTTTTCGGGAATTTTTTTTCCACCAGCGAGATGACCTCGCGCGTGATTTTGTCCGGCTTGACCGGGGCAATGTCCGCACGCGGACGGCCGGCCTTGACCCAATCGCGGAAGGTTTTGCGGTTCTCTTCGTCGAAGTTCCAACGTCCGCCGACCGGTTGTCCGTCGGCCTGCATGAGAAATCCGAACTCCTGGCGCACGCGGCGGTAGTGCGTCTCCATGAGGAGCGACTTCCTGCCCTTGGCCCACGAGATGAAGTCTGTGCGGGGGACGAGAAATTGGCGCGTGGGAAGAATCTCGATGGGAAACTTTTTGACCAACTTTTCGACAGCTTGCTGCTCGTCGTAGTTGTTGGGCTGCGCGACAAGGATGCGCTCGGGCTTGTGTTTTTTGACGTGCGCAACGAGCGCGACTTCCCACGTGGCGCCCTCCTCCAGCGGATAGTAATCGACCTTCCATCCTTCTTTGCGTTTCCCCTCCGCGAAGTGTCGCGCCGCGGAAATGAGCAAAACGAGGCGCTGTTGATGGTAGGGCAGTTTCCCGAGGTGCTTTGGGCTCTCGACCATGAAGAGGACATCGTCCTTCTTGCGCGCCCCGGCCAACGCGGCGTTATCCGGCCCGAGTTGGTCGCCGAGGACCCAGATGGTGCGGGGCATGGGAGGAAACGTAGAATGCAAAATGCAGAATGTAGAGTGAAGAAGCTGGAGAGTGGTTCAGTGTTCAGTGTTGCCTTCGTTCCGCCATTGCGGAACTCGCGCTGTCTACGTCCGCCACGGCGGACTCCGGCTCAGTGGTTCAGTTTTTCAGGTTTCAGGTTTCATCGTTTCAGCCTTCTCTTCATCCTGTCTCCTCTTGCAACTCCGGCTCAGCGCTTCAGCGCTTTCTGCCTGATCGTTCTGCATTTTGCATTTTGCATTCTGCACTTCCCACGGCTACGCCGTCGGGTTGACTGTCTTGAGTCCCGCTTTGCGTGCGAGGCGGGCCTGGCGCGGATCGGAAGTCACCATGACGCGGGCTCCCAGCGTTGCCGCGCAGGCGACATGCAGCGTGTCCAATGTCCGGCATCCCGTTGTCCCGGCGTGGGCATCGGCAAAGCCGATGCAGCGCCACCAAGCAGTGCTCCATTCCAACTCCGTGGCGTGGAGCACTCCGGAGGCAACATCCTCGTCGATATCGCGCAACGCCGATGTCACCTCCGACTCCGCAGCTTCGCCGCGGAAAACCTTCAGCCGCAGAGCTGACGTGCATTCGGCCCGGTGCAGGGCGGTGAAGACGAGAGGTTCGCCGGCCCGGAGGACAAACGCGCGCACGCGGTCGGAATCCTCTTCCGGCGTGTAGAGCTTGAGCAAAACTCCCGTGTCGTAGTAGCTCTTCACCGGGAACCGCGCGACTCTTCGAGCAACTCGGCGGAGGATGCGCCACGCCACGGACTGCCCCAAGTGCGGGAGGCACGCGCTTTGAAGTCGGGAAAATCCACTTTGTCAGCGCGAACCGGAGACAACCGGGCAACGGGACGGCGCCGGTTGGTGATGACCAGCGTTTGCCCCCGTTCGACCTCGCGCAGAAGCGCGGCCAGGTTGTGCTGTGCCTGCATGACAGAAGCAGATTTCATTATGCGTTAATAATGTAGCATAAATGGCCCCCGATCAAGAGTGGAGAATAGTTTTGCCCTCGTTCCGCCATTGCGGAACTCGCGCTGTCTCCGTCCGCCGCGGCGGACTTCGGCTCAGTGGTTCAGTTTTCAGTTTTCAGCATTTCAGATTTGGCTTGGGGTCCATGTCTGTCCCCCACTCATTTTACAATCTGCACTCCGCGTTCATCATTCCACGTTTCCCCTTCGGCTCCGGCGGTTTCGACTGAAAACTGAAGACTGAACACTGCCAACTGCCGACGGCCTGCCGTCGGCTCAATTTCCCCTTCCCGCGCCGCCCGATCCGGAGTTTCCTTCTCCTATGTCAACCAAGGCTCGCAACAAGGTCATTTTCATCGCCTGCATCCTGGCCTTCATCGGGCTGGGCATGGCGCTTTACCGTCACTGGACAGACCGCAAGCCTTTCGCGGTGATTCTTTTCGTGGCCGACGGATTGACCCCATCGAACCTCGCCGCGGCGCGGTTGTTCAACGGGGGCGCGGATTTCCGCTTCGGGATGGAATCGATGCCGCACATGGCGTTGGCTTCCCCGCGGGCCAAGGACTACGCGGTGGCGGACGCGGCGGCGGCGGCCACCTCCATCGCCACCGGTCAGGAAGTGAACCGCGGCTCACTCGCCTTGTCGCCCGGCGGACAGCCGCTGGAAACTATTTTGCAGTTGGCGCGGCGTGAAGGGCGCGCGACCGGTCTTGTCTCGGACACCCCTCTCACTGATGCCGCCGCCGCGGCTTTTTTTGCCCGGGCAAGCGACGCGCGCGATCCGGAGGCCCTGGCCCTGCAGCTCCTCGAAGACGGCATGCCCGACGAGAAGCTCGGCGGCGGCGGCGCACTGCTTACCCCGCAGCAGCAGGGCGGCGCGCGGCGCGACGGGCGCGATTTGCTCCTCGAAATGCGCCAGCGCGGATTCGACATCGCCCGCACCAAGGCGGAATTGGAAAGCACCCCGGGCTGGCGCGCCCCGCAAGTATTCGGCGTGTTTGCCGAAGGAGACTTGGCGGTGGCCGAAGAGCAGGCGAAATATCCCACGCAGCCCCGACTGGCCGACCTCGTGCAGAAAGCAATCGAACTGCTCCAATTCAACGCGCGCGGATACCTGCTGGTCGTCAATGTCGGATCCACCGGCCGCGCGCTGCAGCAATCGAACGCGGAAACGCTCTTCCGGCAGATCCGGGAACTGGACGAGGCCGTCAAGGTTGCCCGCACTTATGCCGGCGAAGATACCCTCGTGGCAGTTGCCGGCTTGGGTAATCCCGGAGGGCTGAGGCTCAACGCTTTTTCTTTCGCGCCGGATCGTGGCATTGCCATCCTCGGCCCCAGCCCCGGGGGCATTCCTGCGGTGGCCTGGTCGACCGGCCCGGGGGCGGGCAACCACTTGCCAGCGGAGGCAACGAAAACAGACCCTCCTCAGGCCAAAGCCGAGCCATCGGTCGAGGATCCTCTGGTTCTGCTGTCAGGCCCTGACGTGGAGAAAGTGCCTCCCTTCACCACACTGTCGGAGGTGGCCGAACTGCTGCAGAATGCCATGTAAAACGGAGCACTTCCGCTCTTGCCCCAGTGCGGCCATGGGCTAGTATTTCCTCTCAATCCCTCTCCGAAGAAATCCCATGATCAAGTTCCTCTCACCCCTTGTCCTTGTCGGAATCGCGGCCAACGTCCTCGCCAATGCCGGTCCCGGCCCTTGGGCC